>NZ_JAUBSB010000040.1:0-61441 GCF_036702135.1 Microcoleus sp. LAD1_D3
ATTTTAAACCATCCTAATCTTTCTTCAGTCTTGTCTTATGGTACTTTGGCTGCTTAAAAACTGTCCGGAGTATTGATTTAGAAGAGTTGCGTCAATCTGGTTCGTCTATTCCTGAAGCCAGGACTTTATGCAAATATGTTGAGGTTTAATGTAATGAAAACTATCAATTAGTATGTGGATGGTGTTGTAAAAGTTATTGCAGGCAAGATTCGATCGCACTTTCCAATCATCCATCAAAAATCAACGCGCGTTAGCGAAGCCCTCGAAGAGGATCGCACTTTACTCGATAAATCTATCTCGCGGATGATGCGATCGCCCCTCCTCCCCAGCAAAACTAAAAAATGTATTGGCAAATCCCTTCACCGACCCAGACTCAGCAGTTAAATAATCTGAGGTTTTCCATTGGACGATCGCACAAACTCACCAGCCACCCCTGTTAACAACCGCCGACCTCTAATTATCGCAGGAATTCTCCTCGGTATCGGTCAATCCGGCTTTTTTGACGGCATTGTGATCCATCAACTCCTCCAGTGGCACCATATGTTTAGCAGCGTTAAAACCGATGCTACTGTTGGCGGTTTAGAATTAAATACCCTCGGAGATGGACTGTTTCACGCTGCGGATTGGTTGGTAACAGTAGCGGGAATCCTCTGTTTGTGGAGTGCTGTGAAGCGCAAAGATGTTCCTTTGTCAACTCAAACTTTTTTCGGTTCAATATTAATTGGTGCTGGATTGTTTGACTTTGTTGAAGGCATTGTTGACCATCAAATTTTGGGAATCCACCACGTCAAACCCGGTATCAACGAGTTAGCTTGGGATTTAGGATTTCTCGCTCTTGGAGTTAGTTTAGCGCTGTTAGGTTGGATGCTGGTACAGAGTGAAGTTCCCGCAGATACTAAAGTTTAAATGAATGCAGAGATTGGGAATTCTACCAAATCCGCGTTAAAAATCCCTGCCTCTCTTTTTAACTCATCAGTTCATCCCGCAGACTCCAACCACGCAATCAAATCCTCTTGACTCCTAAAATCCAACAAAGCCTCTCCCAAATCATCTAACTGTTCCGCAGATAACCCCTGGATGCGAGTTTGAACTTCCAGTGTAACCTCACCCACCCGCCGCACTATCTGACGCATAATTAATCCTATTTCCCCCTCAATTTTACCCCTTTCGATTCCTTGTTCGATTCCTTGTTCGATTCCTTGTTGTATTCCCTGTTCGATTCCTTGTTGTATACCAATTTCTATCCCTTTCATTACAGATCCAAGCTGATCTTGGATAAACATTTCTCGCTTGTCCAAATCTGCCGCTTCTTTGACTGTCAAATTAGCTCGGTTGGCAATTTCCAGCGCGGTATTAATCTCTTCAACAGACTCCAATGTCTCTGGTACTGCTTCCAAAGAGGGCGCGTTTTTCATAAAGTAAATCCATTTTTCCGGCAGAGTTTCAAGTTCGTTCAATTCTTTTTTGAATTTCGGTAACTCGACAAACACTAATTTTAACTCGCAGTTGGGATAGACGAATTTCTCTTCGGTTTCTGTGAATTCAAAATTGGAAATTAGTTTTTCGGTGTTTTCAAATAAGATCAAGTCGGTGATGGTTAAAGCAATGACTGGATTTAATCTTAAGTAACCGTCTCCCGCTTTGAGTTGAGTTGAATAGGTTTTGGCTGCATTGTACACTACCCGTTTTTCAAAGGCGGCAACGTTGAGTACCTGCATTTCCACAATCACGGTTTTGTTGCCGGTAATCTTGGCTTTGACATCCAGGTAACTGTCTTTCAATCCTGTAACGCTTCCGGCTGAATAAGGGTCAATTATTTCTAATTCTTGGATTGTTGGTTCTCCGTTATACAGCATTGCATTTAGAAAGCTGATGAGAATTTCTGGATGTTCGGAAGAAGCGAATATTTTTTTGAATGCAAAGTCTGTTTTGGGACTGATGAAACGCATATATTTTAGAGGATTTTTTTTTACCGCAGAGGGCACAGAGGACGCAGAGGAGGAGAAAAGAGAGGAAGATGGATATTGACAAATATTGGAAGGGTTGGGTTTTGTTGTCTCAACCCAACCTGTTATCTGAATGCTTTTATCAGCCTGTGGCTTCAGTAGTAGTTGCAGGTGACATAACTAGCTTTCCAGTTATATCCATTGTTGCCAGTTTCAGCACTTCATTAAAAGCTAAACCCCGAATTTTGAGTTCCCACCGAATGCCTTTTGCTTTCATTCGCTTGGCTTTCCGCATATCGACATCAGCAGCTTTTTGATGCAAGAGCAAATATTTCATTGCTGCTGTAGCTTCTACTTTTGTGGGAAATGCAATATAGGTGATAAATCCGCCCTCCCAGTGATTGGCGTTGCGGACACTGCTGATAGTCGCAACTCTCGGACTAAAGCGGTTCCAGTAAAAGTCGCTGTAGCCGATCGACTGTGTATTAACTTGGAGTTTGTTTGCCATTTGACTTAACTCCTATAACCTTGTGTGTGGGGTTAGCAGTACCAATTTGCTGCTGTTACTATTATAGCAAATTATTTGGAAATTGGTAACTGTTGACTGTTGACTGTTTGCTGATGCCTAAAACCTCAATTCATATTCCGCAGTGACGCGGTTGTCTCCTTGAAAATTACTCGAACCCCTGAGTAAAAGTTTATCGCTCAATCGATAACGCACAGTAAATTCTGTCGGTTGATTTGCTGACAAAACTCGAATGATTGATGCTGAAATATTGCGCGTGATGTCAAACCCAACTTCTAAACCTAAGCCGAGAGAACCCGCACCAGAACTGGAACTAGCACTTTGTGCTTCGTTCCCTCTAATCCGAGTGGGAAATAAGCGAAATTCGCTCAATCCTGTGGCGTTTGTAACCGCAGATTGAAGGTTGTTCAATAAACCCGCACCAGCTAAATTTGCGATCGCCAGTGTACTGTCTCCCTGTCCCAAAGTCTCCACGAAACTGCCGCCTAACAGCGCTACAATCTCTATTTCCGATCGACTCGGAGAACTCCTCAACTCCAGATTTTCCCCCAACTGAGAAGCCCTTCCCTGCACTAACGCTTGAACTCGGACACTCCGCACATTGCCGAAACTTGTCGGTTCGTCTGCTATTTCAGAAGCTACAGATGTGCCGGGAATGCGGAACCGCGTTACTTCCTGCACCGAAGTTGCTAATCTCACATCCAGCGTCGGATCGAGTCCTTGTGTTGGTACAAAGGTAGCAGTCTGCGGGTATCCTCGATCGAGTCTAAACTGCGTCGTAAACAAATTCACCGACCCGGAAGTCAACCGAATCGTACCCTCCGGGCGAAGGTCATCTAAAGTTCCATTCACCGTCAAGCCCCCAGTCGCCTGAAAACTCAATATCGGCGCACTCGTTACCCGAATTCCCCGGCCCAAATTCAGCCGCAAATCGTTCAATCCAACTTCAAAGGAAGGGGAAGTCGGAGTCGCAGGAGAAGCAGAAACCTCAGTTGTAGGGGAATCAGAAACCTCAGTCGCAGCGGAAGGAGAAGATGTGGAAGCAGAATCAGAACCAGAAGAGGAAGAAGCTGAGTCAGTTGTGCCGCCGCCGGGACTCCGGAGAAATACTTCACCGTTGTACAGTTCAATATTACCGCTCAACTGCGGGCGCCTAGCCGTGCCCCTTGCTTGCACTTGACCGACAACGCCGCCGCTGTACAATCCTCTGAGGTTCACTGCCAACTTGTCTAAATTCACAGCCAAAGGATTATCCGCATCGACATCACCCTCCGCAAACGGCACAGACAACGGAATCACGCCCTGGGCGACAACTTGTCCCTGACTCAACTGTCCCCGAATTCCCTCTACCCGAATACGATCGCCCTCAAAGCGCACCGTCCCAGTCAGCCCTGTCAGCGGTTCTGGGAAGGCATTCGCGCGGACAGTTGCATTTTCAAAATTCGCAATTCCTTGCGCTACCGGGTCTTGCAGCGTCCCTCCCACGCGAATTTGCACCTGTCCCTGGCCGCTGACCCACGCAACTTGCGGAGTCAATACATTAATAATTGCCAAACCTTCATTTTGCAAATTCGCCCTCAAATCAATTTGATTGCTATCAGCTTTCACCGCTGCAAACGGCAACTCAAAAGGCAAACTTCCCTGCACTTCAATTGGTTCGGTTTGAGTTACCAAAGCGCTGCCGCCAAAATTCAGGCGGGCGTTGCTGTAACTGAAACTGCCGTCGGCTTGTTTAATCGGTTCTCCGTTTAGCGTGCCCTCAAGCAAACTCAATTCCCCGGTGGCTTGCGGATTTTCCAAACTGCCGGCCAAATTCGCCCGCAAATTCAAATTTCCCGTGACATCCACAAAAGGTAATTCCACCAGTTTTGCCAACTCTTCCACCGGCACATTTTCTACCCGCAACTGCCCGGATTGAGATTTTTGCCCGAGTTGTCCCGAAAAGGCGATCGCACTTTTGCCCGATCGAATTTCCAAAGGCAAAACAGTTAAAATCCCGTCCTGAAAACTGCCTTCAAGGCTGAACGTTTCAGCGACATATTCTCCCCACTGCCAGTTATCACCTTTCACATTAAATTGAGCTTCCACACCCGTTTGCAAAGAACCGGCTACAGCAATTTCCGCACCAAAAGTGCCTTGCAATTGGGATAAGGGAGGCAATTTTTCTGATGCTTCCACTGCCTGCTGCTGCTGCAAAATTACTTCTATTTCTGCCAAGCGGCGCAACTGTTCGATTAGCGGGGCTTCTGGTTCTCCCACTGCTACAGTTTGCACGTCGCCACTGTCACCGTAAACGGGAGGTTTTATGCCTCTAGCCAAGTCGCCTAAATTGAAATATTGCAAAGCGGTTAAAACCTGCTGCAAATTGCCTTGCTGGACGTTAACTTTCCCGGCAAATTGCGGATTTGCGCCTGTTTGAACATTGCCAGAAATTAAGTATTGACCGCTGCCTTGGCGGAATATGCCATTTGTGAGAGTGGCGCTGCCGTTAGCGTAGCTGAATTCGGCTTGGAAACTGTCACCTTTAATGTAGCCGATCGCAGGTTGGGCGATCGCAATTTGTCCGCTTGCTTGCAAAGTCGCCGGATTTAACGGCAGCTTCCAACCAGGCACATTTACTTGTCCCGAAACCGTACCGGTTATCGGCCCCAAACCAGCCTCTTTCCCCGGCGATAGATTCAAAGCAGCCAGGGGAAAATCGCTTAAATTAACTCGCAAAGTTTCTCCCTCGGTTTGGCCGCTAGCCACAGATTCCCCGCGTTGAATTAAGAAAGATGTCGGCAGAAAAGATTGATTTAAAGCTACTTGAATTTTGTCGCTGGCGCCGGTTAAACGCAAATCTACACTTTTCCCAGCATCCGCATTCACACTCCCCGCCAATACCGGGTCAAAAGCGATTTGATTTACTGCTAAATCCCGAACTTCCACGTCGCCAACTAAGCTGAGGGCGGCGAGGGTTCCGGTGAGGCTGCCGGTAAAATCGACATTGCCGCGCAGGGGTGAGTTTTGCTGTGAGGAATTTTTGTCCGCAATTGCCGACAAAAATCCTAACTGTTCTGCTGGTAAGGCTTCCAGGTTAAAGTTGGCGAGTTTGACATCCAAATCTAAGTTGGAAATTGAGGGCCCTCCTTTACCTTCGAGTTCGACGTTAACAAAGCCGTTTGCTGTCAAACCGGGAGTTGTGGCGTTCTCAATTTCCACCCGTTTGCCGTCCCAATTAAATACTGCCTCAAAAGGTTGTTTCAAAAACGGCAATTCCGAGATGCGGAAACTTCCCCCAGCGCGAACTGTTTGTAGGGAACCGGCAATCGCGCCGGATAAATTGATATTGCCGTTAAACAGTCCTCCAAGCTGGGGGAGATTTTGGGTACTGGAGACTACCCCTCCGGTTTGCAAGCTTTGTCGCTGCGACTCAAAGGCTTGCTGGAAGCGACTTAGAGCAATTTGCTCGCCCTCGATTGACGCGCGCCAATTCCCCGATGCGGCGCTGCCTTTAGCATTGACAATTCCTCCGCCGTTGGCGAGTCTAATTTGTCCGTCGCCGTTGGCGGTGATGTTGTTGGCTGTTAGATTATCTACTGTTCCCAAAATGCGGACTTGGCCGTCGAGGGTTCCGTTAATTTCTGGCGGTAAATCCGCTGTCAGCAAACCAGTTTGTTTGAGGGTTTGTTCTAAATTACTGACGGCAATTCCGTTCGTTTCCAGCAATGCTTGCAAGTTGCCGTTTTCTAATTTGGCCGTAGTATCGATCGCCCCGAGTCGATCGACCACAATCACTCCTTCTCCGCTTGCACTAATTCCCTTTGCTGTCAAGTTATCCAAACTGCCCGCTGCTTGGAATTCGCCGTTAACTCTGCCGTCAAATCCTTTAGGCAAAGTCGCCGCTAGGGTAAAGAGTTGGGTATTGCGGATTGTTTGTTCTAAGCGACTGAGAATAACTCGATCAGCATCGGCGAAAGCTTGCCAGCGTCTGCCTTCTAATTTACTTCTAAAAGCAAGAGTACCGTCCCCTATATTGAGTAGGCCGCTGCTGCTGACGCCTATCTCGGGGGCGGTTGAATTATCAAGACTGCCACTGGCTTGAATTTCATTGGATATTTGTCCGTCAAGCGATTGGAGATTTTGGATTTTGGATTTTAGATTGTTGATATTGGCGACTGTTTGGGGATTGTCAGCAGCGAAAGCTAAGCCAACATCTAACAGCGGTATTCCTAAATCTCCTAAGCCGCTGATGGAAGTGCGATCGGTTTGTGCTGTTGCTTGCCAGTTTCCGGCTACCACTTCTCCTTTAAAATTAACATCACTGCCGGCAAGATTGAGTCTGCCGCTGCCGCTGGCATTGATGCTGCTAGCAGTCAAATTGTCAAGACTTCCCGATGCTGTAAATTGACTCGATAGCAGTCCGTCAATCGATTTTAGATTCTGGATTTTGGATTTTAGATTGTTGAGATTTGCAGATTGCTGATTTTCGGTATTGAATGCTGAAGCCACATCTAAAATCGGCAGTGTCAAATCTACCAAGCGGTTGATGGAAGTGCGATCTGTTTCTGCTGTTGCTTGCCAGTTTCCCGCTACCAATTCTCCTTGTAAATTGACATTGCTGTCGGCAAAATTGAGTCTACCGTTGCCAGTAACATTGATTGCGTCAGCAGTCAAATTGTCAACATTTCCCGCAATTTGAAATTCACCTGCTAGCTGCCCGCCGAGCGATTTTAGATTTTGGATTTTAGATTCTAGATTCTCCCGATTGGCGGTCGTTTCCCGTGTTAAAAACGGCAAGCCAATATCAATCAATTGATTGACAGCTACTTTTTCAGTGTTGCCAATAACTTGCCAGTTACCCGATTCGAGTTCACCATTAACATCAACAATACTGTCAGCAATATTCAGCGTTCCTTTGCCCGTCGCAGCGATCGCATTTAAACTCAAATCGTCCAAAGTTCCCGCAGCTTCGGCGGTTCCGCTGAACAAACCGGCTAGTTCAGGAGGCAAATTAAGGTCTGGCAGGGCTTGCTGCAAACTGTTCAGGGCTACGCGATCGCCCTCGATCAAAGCTTGCCACTGACGGCCTGTTAACGCAGCATCCACGTTAACGGAAGCGTCGCCAATTTTCACAACCGTATTTTGCAAATCCACCGAATTGCCTCCGGCTCGAATTTCGCCCGCAGCGGGGAAAGTCCCTTGCGGTGCTTGCCATTGAACTCTAGCTTGAATGTTGTCTAACGGGCCGAAAATTTGAGCTTTGGCGGAGACATTGCCAATTTGAACAGTAGCAGGAATCGGGAGATCGTAAATTTGGGTGATCGCATCGGCCGGCACGTTTTCAGCTTGGAGGTCAAACACCAAACCCGATCGCGAATTCTCACTTCCCAACCTGATATCGACTTCACCTTTCCCGCCAATTTTACCACCCGCCGCCGGCACTACCAAAATATCGCTCAAAGTCAATGCTAAAGAGGAAAACGGGGGAATAGAAGATTGAGAATTGGGAGTTGGGATTTGAGCCATTCTCCCGCGTTCCAATTTGAAATTAGTGCTAATATTGTTTAATTGCAGTCGATCGACTGTAGCGGGTTTTGTCGAGGCTATCACACCTGTCAGCACCGGCAGATCAACGGTTCCAGTTAGCTTGGCATCCGCCTTCACCTCCCCCGCAACAGCAACGGGCCATACTACTTTCTTCCCTAACTCTGTCTCCACCGCACTGACAACACTTGCGAAAGCCACTGGTTGCACGTTAGTTGTCAGATTGAAGCTAGCGTTCTCCACATTAAAATTAGTTCCAGTTGCAACTGTTCCTGCTATTCTAAGCGGAATTAGACCGTAATTAGCCGCCAGACTATCGACAATCACATTAGTTCCCTGAAACCGCAACTGACCGCTGCTATTTTGTATAATTTGTTTCAGCGGAGCGATACTCGCTTGCACTCCTCCAAAACTAGCGGTTCCGGTAATTCCCCATAGTTTATTGTCTCGCAATTGCACGGTTAAGTTGCCATTAGCAAGACCTTTTTGTAAATAAATGCCGGGAAGTTTGAGCAAGCGAGCGAGGTCGGGCAAAGGCAATTTTTGACCTTGCAACTGTACGTTAGTTTGAGCCGCAGGTAACATAGAATCAGCTTTAACTATAAAATTATCGCTATTAGTAAATTGACCGTTTAGTTCGTAGAGAACGCGCTGATTTTGGTCGCGAAATAGAGCGCTGCCATTTTTCACGCTTACAGAAATCGGAGCCGAAGTTTTCTGTCCGACTGCGGGACTCGGTACCAAAACTGCGACGGAATTTTCAGCTCGAAATGCTTCAACTTCTGTTTTAAATAAACCCGGAGATTTCTGCTCCGCAGTTGGAAGATTAACCCAGCGGCCTTTAGCATCCTGTTCGATATAAGCGTTGGCTTTAACTAAAGTAATATCTAATTTGAGAGTGCGGGTGAAGAGCAGTTGCAAAACCGAAAACTGCACTTTAACTGCTTCTGTAGAAACGTAATCCGGATCGGTAGGAGTTGCAGGTAAAGTCGATCGACCAAAGCGCAAAGTTGTCAGAGAAAATCCCTCCAAACGTCCGAGTTGCACGGGCCGCTTCAGCAACTGACTGACTTCAGTTTCCACCAAGGGAGCTAACTTTTCCCGCACCCACTGGTATCCTAGCGCCGCCCCAACCAAGGCGATAATGCCCAATCCCGTACCGCTAAGCAGCACCAGACGCCACCAGCGGCGGTGGGGACGGGGTGCGAGTTGATTTTTGTTATCGTCCGAGTTAGTCATGGGTGTTTCTCAGAAATCAGAGAATTCAGAAATTATAGGGAATCAGCCGATTTTAGACAGGTATAATCTCTGTGATTCGCCAGGGTGGCTTCTGCCTTTGGTAGACTCAAAAGTGAGGTAGGAAGTGCCGATCCCAGGATCGATCGCAGGCAAAAGGCACGCCCCCACTCCAGGGTAAACTCCAGAAACCTTTACCGAACTTAATCAAAACACGCAACACCACTTAAAACCAAGTCCTCCAACTCTCCCAAATCCTCTAGATTCCCCCCGCAGTGCAGGATCGGTGGTCAATCTAAAATCTAAAATTTCAAACCAAGTCGTCCAAATGCCCCAACTCTTTTCGATCCCGCCAGTGCAGGATCGGTGGTCAATCTAAAATCTAAAATATAAAATTTAAAATCGGTTGCCCGATCGCTTCTAAGATAAAAAAACGGTGGTTAAGAAGGTCTTTAAAACTTATGCGAGTGTTCGTCTTACTCTTCAATGCCCGCACCGAGAATGAGGGAATTCATACCATTCAACTCGGCGATCGCAACAAAGTTCTGATGTTTGAGTCAGAAGACGACGCCACCCGCTTTGGCGTGATGTTGGAAGCTCAGGATTTCCCGGAGCCCACTGTCGAGGCGATCGACGAGGAGGAAATTAAGGAGTTCTGCAACAGTGTTGATTATGATTGGGAACTTGTGCCCGCGGGCGCGCTGGCTATTCCCCCAGAAGACAATGTAACACAGACTCAGTGGCAGCCGGAGTCCGAGTCCGAGCCCGAGCCTGATTCTGAGGTTTCCCAAAACGAACTGGATTCTATTCGCCGCCGACTCGAAGGACTTTTGTAATAGTCATTAGTCATTAGTCATTAGTCAGCAGTTATGGGTAATGGGTAATGGGTAATGGGTAATGGGTAATTGCCTCTCTCTCGGAAGTAGATTTAGCCGATCGCCAGAACCGCAAATTTCGAGCCTTTGAGTCACGACTTCACCAAGCTCACCAGCGGGCAGGCAATGCTTACCCTATTTTGTACACCTAATGACTAATGATAACGACTAATGACAATGACAAATGACAAATGACAAATGACTAATCAAAAAATATGAAAAATTTAGAAGAAAGAGGGCATCTACTGACGGAACAGGTGAATGCCAACAGCGAGAATTTAGACCAACTCAGTTCGATAGAATTAGTGGACTTGTTCAACCGCGAAGACGCCCAAACCTTAAGCGCGATCGCCCGTGCCCGCGAACAGTTAGCCCAAGCGATCGACATTGCAGCCGAGTCTCTACGTCAAGGAGGTCGCCTGTTTTACGTCGGTGCGGGTACTTCCGGGCGCTTGGGGGTGCTGGATGCGGCTGAGTGTCCCCCCACCTTCTGTACGCCGCCAGAACTCGTACAGGGCATAATTGCCGGGGGTGCGGGGGCTTTGGTGCGGAGTTCGGAGGATTTGGAGGATCGGGCTGAGGATGGGGCTGAGGCGATCGCCCACCGTCACATTACCAACTTAGATGTGGTTGTCGGGATTACGGCTGGAGGTACGACGCCGTTTGTCGCGGGCGCTTTGCAGGCGGCGCGCCAGCGGGGGGCGAAGACTGTGTTTATGGCCTGCGTACCCGTCGAACAAGTGAATTTTGAGGCTGATGTTGATATTCGGTTGTTGGTTGGCCCGGAGGTAGTGGCGGGTTCGACGCGCTTGAAAGCCGGTACAGTCACAAAAATGGCTTTGAATATCCTTTCGACTGGGGTAATGGTGAAGCTGGGGAAGGTGTACGGCAATCGGATGGTTGACGTGGCAGTAACTAATAAGAAATTGCGCGATCGGGCTGTGCGGATGTTGCAGGATTTGACTGATTTAAACCGGGATGAGGCGGGTTTTTTGCTCGAAAAAAGCGGCAAGTCTGTTAAATTAGCTTTGATGATGCACTGGACTAATTTGGAGAAGGAAGAGTGCGATCGAATTTTGGAAGAGTTTCAAGGGAATTTGCGATCGGCTGTGGCATCAATTAGTCATTAGTCAGTCATTAGTCATTAGACCTCTCCAAAAAAGGAGCTCAAACCCTTGCACTGTCTGGGCAAAAACTTAATTTCTGGAGAGGTCTATTTGTCATTAGTCATCTGTCATTAGTCATTTGCAATATCGATTCAAAAAATTGTGAAATCTCTTCAGTGGATCTGATGTGATAAACACTTTTGGTATTTTGAGCGCGATCGACATACTCGCGATATCTGGGAGTCAAATACTTGTGACACAACCAAAGAACGCGGTAACTATTAATTGAACTCTTCAATATCGGACTGTTTTCAGGCCAGCCTTCTGGCGGTATAAAGCTACCTGAAATCAGCCGTTTAGTCACCCACCAAAAATGCACGTATAACGGTAAATCGACAAAAACCAGACTATCCGCCTCATTCAGTCGAAGCCAGACGGTTTCCATGCAACCAAACCCGTCAATAATCCATCGGTCAGTAGCCAAAATTTTCTCATGGATCTGCTTATATTCTTCATTTGGAACCTCAGCGCCCCCAGATTGATATTGAATCTTATCCAAGGCGTAAAGTGGCAAACCAGTGATTTCTGATAATCTCTTACTGAGAGTTGATTTACCGCCTCCAGTGTTGCCAAACACGGCTACTTTTTTCATAGTTCCCCTTTTAGTAATTTAGTTATTAGTCATTAGTCATTAGTTATCAGTAGCGGAATAAAAGCTAAAGGTACATCTAATTTATAGGTTTCAAAAAACTCAATTTCGGTGATTTTTGGCGCAGATCATTGACGTTTTTGAGAAAGGCGATTAGGGTCAGTATATATATTTGTTGTTTGGCGATCGCTTGGATATTTTATCAGACAAGCGATCGCGGCCCGGTATTGTCTGTCGATCGATTTGTAAAATATCTGTCACATCTAAGGCGATCGCTCCTTAGTTAAAAAAGCCGTTTCTGAAGCCAACGCACCTAGTACGAGACTGCTGGATACTCTACCCACTTTGAAATTTCAAACCCAGTCCTATGCAACCAAAGCCTAACCTTAACCTATACTCATTCTTGGGGCATCTCCCCTGGCTTAAAAAAAGCTACACTGCCAAAATTATGGTGGTTGCATTTTTAGGCACGCACGTTCCTTTGCTAACCTTAATGGTCTGGTTTCTTACCTCAAACGCTTACTCTGTAGAGACATCAGTCCGGGTTCTGCTGATTGCTCTGCTGGCGACATTAGCGGGTACGGCAGTAACGCTTTCTACGCTACGCTACCTCCTGGTTCCGGTAATCTTAACCTCGGAGGCTCTACAAAACTACCTCGATACAAGAACATTGCCGAAATTACCCACAGAGTTTACTGATGAAGTCGGTACGCTGATGGCAAATTCCTCACAAACGCTTTACAAACTAGATGAATTGATTCATTACATTACCCACTACGATGAACTGACTGGATTGCCAAATCGTGACTTATTCTGCGATCGCCTGAATCAAACCCGATCTCAAAATGACTCACCCTTGGTCGCAGTGCTGGTATTGGGTATCGATGATTTCACAGGGATGCGCCATGCGTTGGAGCCTGGGATATCCGACTTACTAATTAGAGCCGTTTCCCAACGGGTGGTACAGTGCATGGATCGGTCAGATGTCTTGGCGCGTTTGGGCGATGGTGAGTTTGCGATCGCTCGCAGCGAACTCCCCTCACTGGAGAGTGTGGTCAAGCTATCCCAATTGCTGCTGAGTACGCTGGTCAAACCTTTCTCTATCAACGGCAACCCGATCCATATCACTGCCAGTCTTGGCATTACATTGAACCATCTAGAAAATACAAATTCTGTAGAGAAACTTCTTCAGCAAGCCGACTTCGCACTTCATCAGGCAAAGCAGCAAGGGCGGAGTCACTATCAGTTTTATTCACCAGAAATGAACGTTCAGTTACAGGAGCGACTGGCCCTAGAAAATAGCCTGCGCGGAGCGCTGGAGCGTAACGAACTACTGGTTTACTATCAACCGCTGATCGACCTGCACAGCGGACAGGTGACAGCAACGGAGGCGCTGGTTCGCTGGCAGCATTCTACAGAGGGTTTGGTCTCTCCGGCAAAATTTATTCCGATCGCCGAGGCCAATGGCGAGATCGTGCCCATTGGTGAATGGATCTTGCGAACGGCTTGCGCTCAAACCCGTAGCTGGCAACTGGCTGGGCTGCCAGCCCTGCGGATTTCGGTGAATCTGTCGGCTCGACAATTTGAGCAGCCGAATCTGGTTGAGATGGTTCGCCAAATTTTGGCCCAGACGGAACTCGAAGCTGCGTATTTAGAACTGGAAGTGACTGAAACTGCCTTGATGACTGACATTGATCGATCGGTCAAAACCTTAACGCAACTGCGAGAACTTGGCGTGTCCCTCGCCCTAGACGACTTTGGCACAGGTTATTCTTCCCTCAACTACCTGCAACGGTTTCCGGTTAATATGCTCAAGATCGATCGATCCTTTGTCCAAGATGTACTGTCTAACCCGGACAGCGCCACCATTACTGATGCGATCATTGCTCTGGCAAAAAGTCTGCGATTAACGATCACCGCAGAAGGTATTGAAACCAAGGAGCAGCGTGACTACCTGCAAGCGCGAGGCTGCGATGAAGGTCAAGGGTTTTACTTCAGTCGCCCTGCTAACGCTGACACGATCGCCAAACTGCTAAACGAGTCGTTTCAGTCTGATGCAGCATCTCTCGCTCTTGCCGGCCACATTTAAGGAGCGCGAATTAAATAACTTACAATTTTAATTGTTATTGTGGGATGGGCGTCCCACAAACTTGTGGAAGTTATTTAATTCTCATTCCTAAGCTGAACCATTGGCTGTCACTGGTAATGCGATCGTAAAGCGCTCTCGTTTTTAGATTCCCGACTTCTCCAAGAAGTCGGGAATCTGGGTATGCTGTTTTTTAGGCGTTAACAAAAACAGAAGATGTAAGCTGACTTTGACTTACACCCTGCACGATTCCCAAATAATTACTACCAGACTTAATCGCCGTAGAAGCGACGCTTGCACCTCCATCCAACTGCAAACTCACAGCTTCAAAAGTCAAATTTGCAAATCCGATACCGTCAGTCAAACCTATTTTATCCGCAGCCCCAAAATCGGTAATCACATCTGCACTAATTAAAGTAGCCGAAGCAGACAAACCTCCTGCTAAAATAAACGTATCATTTCCGTCGCCGCCGGTCAAAATATCTTGCCCGCGATCGCCCGCCAACAAATCGTCACCGTTACCGCCCATCAAGACATCATCTTCTTTGCCACCGCGAATAGTATTGTTACCGTCAGATCCGATTAGTCGATCGTTATCGTTGTTGCCGCTGATAAAATCATTGCCAACACCGCCATCAATCAAATCGGATTCTTTGCCGCCGGATAAGCTGTCATTGCCTCCTGCGCCATTAATTGTATCCGCACCTTGCATTCCATTAATGCTATCAGCACCTTCTCCCCCCATGATATTGTCTTTGCCGGAAAGGGCAAAAATTGGCAATCCCGCAGCATTTGTCGGTATTTGAATATCGGCACTATCTGATAGGAAATAATTGCCGTCGCTGGCTGTATTTTTGGGTGCTGTCGTCGGGCTGCCGTCCCCTGTAGCATTGGGTATTGGCGAAGTAATCGATACCAATGTGTTGGGAGTAGGTGTGGGAGTAGGCGTGGGAGTAGGTGTCGGTGTCGGTGCGGGATTGACACTACCGTCAAGAGAAGTCGCAAAAACTTGCGTCCAATAGTGATTGAAATTTTCTGTGCCAGTATCGTCGGCTAAGAAATAGTAACCAATCCCAATTTCTTTGAGATTGGGGTTAAGAATGTTAGTCCGGTGGCCGCTGCTGTTCATCCAAGAGGATACAACTTGTTCGGGTGTAGAAGATCCCGCAGCGATGTTTTCTGCTGCCGCTGAGAATTGATAGCCCGTTGTAGTAATGCGACTGGTGAATGACGAACCATCTTTTCCGGTATGCGAAAAGAAGTCTTGCAGTGCCATGTTTTGGCTGTGATTTTCCGCCGCATTTAGTAACTGAGTATTTAAGGTTAGCGGCGACAAACCTAATTTACTGCGTTCTAAGTTGGTAAGTTCTAAAACTCTATAAATAAAGTTTTGATTGGTTGAAGTTGGTGCTACTTGAGAGGCCGATCGCTCTCCTGTAAAAATGTCCAAGGACTGAGAACCGGAATTTTGTAGTTCAAGCATGGGGATGATCGAGAGTTTTAAGACATGGTTTTGCTGGTAGATGGCTTACCGTCTTAACGATAGTTTCCCCGATCAGTAGCTAGCTGGGCAACATTAAATACTTGTATTAATCCCTGCCGCTGCTTTATCTATCTTGATTATAGCTGTTCTCAAAGTGCGGATGTCAAGATCCCGGCTCTGGTTGGGAAAGCGAAGAGTACGCTCGAATTTAAGGAGAGTTTCAAAGGAATTTGCGATCGCCCGTGGCATCAATACAATTTTAGATTTTAGATTTTAGATTTTTCCTGATTAGTAAGGTTTGCGCTACGCACCCAGCCCGCTGGCTGGCTGGCTAGAAACCCGGTTTCTACGAGTTTTGCAGAGAGGAACGACAAATATAGGAAGAAACCGGGTTTCTGAATTCTGTGTGCGATCGCGAACAGAGTTTTTAGTAGAATCCTCACAAAAAAATCTCAATAAATTCAAAATTCACAACCGCGCAGGGTTGTTCGCGATCGCCAAAGCAATCTCAAGATTTCAAACTATTTTCTTGTCCTGCTTTAGCCTCCAGAGCAACTTGTTCAACCTCATCTTTGGCGAGATTTTCCAAAGCCGCCTCTGCTTCTTTACCGCCCAACCGCCCCAGAGCTTGGGCGACTCTGTAACGGATCTGCCAATCTGCATTGGAAGCGTAGGGAAGCAGCAGCGGCAGCGCCCGTTTATCTCCCAATTCACCTAATGCGCTGATGGCAATGGTTTGGATCAATTCGTTTTCAGAAGTGAGGGCATTTTCTAACATGGGAAAGGCTTTCGGATCTCCCATTTCTCCCAAAGCCGCGACGATGCTCAGTTGCACCAGCCATTCAGAGGTACTGCTATAAACTTGCTGCAAATCTTCTAAAGCATCGGTTAATTTCAATGCGCCCAAAGCATCGGCTGCTGCTGCTTGCACGTCGGGTTCGGGGTCGTTGTTCAGGCTGTTTCGCAGTACCTCTAAAGCGTTCGGCAGATTCTGCGTACCGAGGGTTGATATCTGGCTGACTGCTGCGTAGCGAACCCGGACGTTTTTGTCGCCGATCGCAATTTGAATGAGTTTATAGGCGATCGCGGGTTCTAGTTGCCGCAGTTGGTTGACTGCTCGCAGTCTTTCGCCAAAATCCTCGGAATTCAGCAATTGTTCGACAGACTCAGGGGTAATGCTCATCGGATTTTAGATTTTAGATTTTAGATTTTAGATTTGGTAATTGGCCATTGCCAAAAATTCGCAGATTGAAAGAGCGATCGGCTCGTTTTCTGATACAGTCCTGGAACTGCAAAAGTTAATTAAGACTCGGCCGCCATCGCTCGAATAATATCTCCCCTAGTGAGGATGCCGATTACTTTGCCCGCAGCATCGACTACTGGCAATCGGTGGATGCTGCGATCGTGCATTAGTTTTGCAGCTTCTGGGAGAGATTTGTCGGGATCGATGGTAACTGGCTCTTTACTCATCGCTTCTCCTACTGTTTGCCCTAAAGCCTTGTGGAGTTCTCGCTCATAACGACCTGGATTTTCTAGGTAAATCACGCTGTCGAGCACCATGATATAAGCGGGGGGAGTTACGCCGGTTTCGCGCCACATCAAGTCGGTTTCGGAGATGACTCCTACCAACAAGTCATTCTCATCTACGACGGGAAGACCGCTAATGCGTCGATCGGCTAAAATTTTAATCGCTTCGTTCAAGGGCATTTCTGGTCGCGCCAAAATCGGCTCGCGGCTCATTACATCGGCTACTGTTTTTGGCATGATTAGCGGTTGATTGAGTTGTTGCTCTAAATCGATCATATAGGCAAAGCGTGACACAGACTGAAGAAAGGCAACTCTGCTGAAAGGATTGGTTTGAAGGTAGTAAAGAAGGAAAAAGTTTGAATGCCAGAATTTTGCGGTTTTTTTCGATCGCACTATAAAATTCGGCCGTTTGCCTCCCTCTGGCGAGCGATCAACCTGCCAAGATTGTTAAGATATATTAAAGAGCAGATAAATCCTTACCAATGCCAGAATCTCCAACCTCAGAACCAGGCTCCCAACCAGAAGCGCGCTGTGTATTGGTTTGCCAGTATCTATCTTGCCTGAAAAATGGTTCAGCAGCAGTGCTAGCTGCTTTTGAAGCTCAACAAGTTGCAGGGGTGAAAGTTGAGGCTACTAGCTGTCAGGGACAGTGCACCACTGGCCCGACTGTACGAGTTACCCCGGACGAAATTTGGTATTGTCGAGTTAAACCGAGTGATGTACTGTTAATTGTGGAAGAGCACTTCAAAGAGGGAAAACCTGTAGAGGCGCTGTTCAATCCGAGAATTCATGCGCGTTATTATTATTAATATTGACTTGATTCGGTGAAACTTCCAAGATCGGGCGTATCTAATTTTAATAGTTATTGTTAAGGAACTGGTACTTTGAAAATCCAAGGAATTGCGCTTAGTTTGTTAGTCCTAGTTCTGGGGCGTCCGTCGGCGGTTACTGCTCAAACGTCGGCGGTTTCTGGGGATATTTGTCCTGGGGAATTGGGATCGCAAGTAGATGCGATCGCCAACCGTCCCGAATTTAGTCGATCGCGCTGGGGCATTTTGATTCAACCTCTATCTTCTACTACTACTCTCTACAGCCGCGACTCCCAAAAATATTTTATTCCAGCATCAAATGCCAAGCTGCTAACTACAGCCGCTGCTTTGCAGAAACTCGGTGCAGATTTTCGGATTAAGACATCGGTTTACAGCGGCGAAAATGGGAGTTTGTACGTTGCCGGCAGGGGAGATCCGAGCATTGCTGAGGCTCAGTTGAAATCTTTGGCGCAGCAGTTGAAGCAGCGGGGAATCAGTCAAGTTAACCAGTTGATTGGCGATGACAGCTATTTTCAAGGCAGTGCAGTCAATCCGAATTGGGAATGGGAAGACGCGCAAGCTGGCTACGGAGCGCCAATTAACAGTTTAATTTTCAATCAAAACGCGATCGACCTTCTTTTGTCCCCACAGGCTCTGGGGCAACCTCTGAAAGTTACTTTTGCCGAAGCAAAGCTGGCAAATCAGTGGCAACTTCAGAACAATACTGTTACCGTCGCTCAAAACGAATCCGAGTTTATTGAAGTTGGCCGGGAGTTCG
Source organism: Microcoleus sp. LAD1_D3 (assembly GCF_036702135.1). Classification (NCBI taxonomy): domain Bacteria; kingdom Bacillati; phylum Cyanobacteriota; class Cyanophyceae; order Oscillatoriales; family Microcoleaceae; genus Microcoleus; species Microcoleus sp. LAD1_D3. Next base: position 18,548 of record NZ_JAUBSB010000040.1, read on the forward strand.
ATCGACCTATAATTCGAGTGGGCGGACAGTTGAAAGTTGGTGGGGAACCTGAATCAGCTTATGTCGCAGTTGTCAACCCCGCTAATAATTTTTTGCAGTATTTTCAACAAGCCCTGGCAGCAGAGGGAATTCCTGTTAAACAGGCTTTAGTTGCATCTGCTTCTCGCAATTTAAATCAAGAATTAGCGACCGTTGAATCGCCCCCGATGGCGGAATTGGTGAGAGAAACTAATCGCGAAAGCAACAATCTTTATGCAGAAGTGTTATTGAGATTGCTGGGAAAAGTTACAGACAAGATGCCAGTGCCACAAGAGGATACAGGTGAAAGCGGTTTGAAAGAGCTAGAGACAGTTTTAACTCAATTAGGAGTAAATCCAAACAGCTACATATTAGCCGACGGTTCCGGCTTGTCTCGGCACAATTTAATTACTCCAGAAGCCTTGGTGGAAACTTTGAGATTGATGGCTAATTCACCTGCTGCATCGATTTACCGCCAGTCACTGTCGATCGCTGGCGAGAGCGGCACTTTGAAAAATCGTTTTAATATTACACCAAACCGCGTAATTTTGCAAGCAAAAACAGGAACAATGAGCGGAGTTTCGGCGCTGTCGGGATATATCGAAGTTCCGAATTACGAGCCGCTGGTGTTTAGCATTATCGTCAATCAATCTGACCTATCGACTGCAAAAATGCGATCGGCAACTGACGAAATTGTGCTATTATTGAATCGCCTGCGTCGCTGTTAAAACAATACATTTAAGGTGATAAACTTGAACTCAGTAGTTACACCTAAAACACAGGACACCCCAAAACCCTACAAGTTTTAATTTTAATTAGATTGCAGCGGCGGGGATCGAAAAGCAGCTACAATAAAAGTAGAAAAATTAACACCATTGGGACGTTTTAGCCTGCTACCAGTCGGCGGGTTGTGTACTTCCCGAAAATAAGTCTAACTTTCCAACTATGAATTCTTTCGATTCCGAACAGCAACACATCTTTGTCGAAACCAACAACATCCGCCTCCACTGCGTTTCTCAAGGAGAAGGCGAGCTCGTTCTCCTCCTGCATGGGTTTCCAGAGTTTTGGTACTCTTGGCGTCATCAAATCCCTGCTTTAGCGCGTCATTTCAAGGTTGTGGTGCCGGATTTGCGGGGCTACAACGATTCCGACAAGCCGGAAAGCGGCTATGATTTAGATACGCTGAGCGCGGATATTCGCGGTTTGATTGCGAGCCTCGGTTATACAAAAGCTCACGTTGTAGGTCATGATTGGGGAGGGGCGATTGCGTGGCACTTAGCTCAAAAATTCCCCGAACAACTCAACCGCTTGGCAATTTTAAACGCTCCGCACCCGCAGCGATTCGTGCAGGAAATGGCGAGCAATTTAGATCAAATCCGCCGCAGTTGGTACGTTTTGGCGTTTCAGGTTCCCGGCATTCCCGAATGGTTGATCCGGCAAAATTTGAAAGATTTTGTGCACAATGTTTTCCAAGGACAAGCTGTTCGCAAAGGAGCTTTTAGCGCTGAGGAAACTAAGATTTATCAGACTGCTTTAGAAAAGCCGGGAGTATTAGCCGCCGCTATCAATTATTACCGGCAGATGTTTCATCCGCAGAGGCTTTGGAATTTGGGGCAGAAATTAGAACCTGTGACAGTGCCTACTTTGGTGCTTTGGGGAGAAGAAGATGCGTTTTTGAGCCACAAACTTGTAGAAGGTTTAGACAGATTAATTACGGCTCCGTTTAAGTTGAAATTAGTTCCTCACTGTGGTCACTGGATTCAGCAGGAAGCGCCGCAAACGGTGAATCGAGAATTGCTGAGTTTTCTGAGAAATTCTTCTCCTTCTTTGGCTTTGGCATAGAAAGTTTTAAACATTGCAAATTAAAACCCGGTTTTACAGCTAAACCGGGTTTTCATCTGTCTAGGGATAGGTTTTTTTTAGGGTGCGTCGTGCCTAGAGTTTCTGGATTACCAGAGAATTAAAGCTAGCTGACGCACCCTACTTATTGATCAGTCCCAGAGCAAATTTTCTTGGATCAGCAGTGCAATCATCGCAGTTCTGGAACAAACACCGAGTTTGATAAAAATCCGCCTTACGTAAGTAGCAACCGTCCAGTGACTGATATTTAAATTTTTGGCAATACATTTGTTGGGCAGCCCTTGGGCTACTAATTGCGCGATCGCTCTTTCCCGTGGACTCAGGCTAATTTCCGGTTTGTAACTTGTGCTTTGCATACTTTTGCAATGAGGTAACGAGTTAAAATCTAATCAATTAAGGGTAGAATTCCGAGTTTTTCTCGAACTTCACATAAAGGAGTTTCCCAATCAGATGCAACGTCCCAATTAATTAACTGAGTGGCTAATTTTCCGTGTTTTAAGCCTTTGATAATTTGTCCGATCGCGCATTTGCCGCTAATCAGTCCAACTAACACTAAAATCGCACAAGAAGGGCGAAATACTTGAGCGCGAGTAAACGCTTGAAGTATAAATTCATCTTCTGTTGAAGCCGAAAGACCAGTCAGAACGTGCCACACGTCGTGGTTTCGCTGAATCCAGTCTCCCGATGCGATCGGCTCAAAGCCTTGTTCGTCTAGAAATCGCGCCACTTCGCACCCTAATGTTCCTGCTGGCAGTTGGCGCAACTTTGCCAAGTCTATTTCAAAATGTCGATCGCTCTCAATTTGAGGATTAATTGTTTGAGCCATCTTTAATATAACTCCTAATTGACCGTCAGCCATAATTTATTCTCCCTTCAACAATGATTTAAGTTTCGAGCAAATTAATTTTTGTTTGTCAAGTTCATTTTTGCGCTGAATCAAGACGACTTTTTTTACCGACTCAGCTTAAAAATCGTACTTTCTATCAAAGCAATCGGCTATCAGGAGCTTTTACATTTCTTTACAAACCTTCTTAGATGTGAAATCTGCTATCTGTAAAAATCGCCCTAGTCTTTGGAATCCCAACTTGACCCACCGGGAGGCATCCGTAAAATCCACACTATTTAGCGGTCATTGGAACCCCTTTACTTACGTATATAAATTTATTCTGCTGCTAATTATTGGAACTTGCAATGAGGCAGAAGTGGAAGCTTGCAGGCATCGTGATGCAGGTGCATACAAGTGAAGAGAGTTGAAGCAAGCTGAAGCAAGGTGAAGTTATGCAGAGTTGATGTTTCGGAATTACGCCGTAGTGCCAATCCCCCGTAGTTGCCGAATTTGTCGTGGCAATCATGGGCGATTGCCCGTATGTCGTTAGAATGTCGCTCAAATGAGTGTCACTCATTTGAGCGACTGGTCAAGCATTTCCACCAACAGCTACAAATAAAGTAGAGATTCATACAAGGTGTTGCTGTGAAAAAACTTTCCATTTTGTTATCCACAGGAGTTGTGTCATTGATTTGGTGCGGTGCTGCTAGCGCTACGACTTATGTTAATCCTAACGGTAAAACTACTTTAAACTTGTCAGAAAAAGGGAACAATCGCAGAGGTTTTTACTTGACCAAAGTAGGCAATCGGGAATTTTTGGGCAATATTCAAATTACCCGTTCCGAAGGAGCAGCCGGCTCTTACTATTACAATGGGACTTTCAAAGACAGTGCGACCGGCCCTGGCAGAAAAATTGTTTGTTCTGGAGATATTGCCATTGTCAGGCGTCAAGTTGGAAGAAGCAGCCAATTGGGAGCCGAAGTTACTTGGAAGGTGAAAGCAGGAGAAAATTGTCCTTCTATTGGCCAGACATTTAAAGTAAATTTAGTCGAACCTTTACCGCGTCCTAATGCAAGTGGCGACTATACTTCTAGCAATTCTAATACTTGGTTGACTGAAACTGCTGGTTCTGCAACTTGGCCTGCTTGGCGAGTCACGTCGCGAGATGGACAACTCAACTGCCGTAAGACGCCAAACGGAGCCATTCAACAAGTTTACCGCGCGGATAGAGATACAATTGCTGCTGAACTCAGGGGAGTAAATGCGATTACGATGACGAACGGTCAACCCTGGTTGCGGACAAGACAAAACTGTTATGTGCGCGCTAATTCTCAATACGTTCAGCCAGTTTCTATGCCTGAATAAGTTATCGTAAGTAGGGAGCATCTCAATAAAAGCAGCCAAGCTAGAAATTGGAGTTTTGAGGCAAGAGGCAGAAGGAAGGAGCCAGAAGAAGTATTTTTACAAATATGAGATGCTCCCAGTTCTGCTGTCAGAGCCACGCGGCTTACCAAAAGACATGAATCCAGTTTACAAGGAGTATTTTGAAAACAATTCTGTTGGGATAAGTTGTTCTGGATTTAAATTGTATGTCAAAAAACAATAAAACTCTTGTGGGGAGTAGGGGTTGGGCGTCCCGCCCGCCTCGAATATGCAATTTAAATAAAAAGTCCGCGTTATTTTGTGGCTTCACTACTAAACAATGGATCACTGCATAACAATTGCCATGCAAAGGAGTACCCTCTCATCCCTGTTTATCCTGCAAAACTTACATAGCGTGACAAAAGTTACGCTCGCCCGTTAAATAGAAACTCGCTATCGTCATTAAATTAAAATTAAACTTATCAAAGAATCGCCGACTTTCCTGTTAAACAAAAACGTCGCACCATAGCTACAGCCTGCCAAGGAGGATGTCAATCAGAATAGTGGTATCGACAAGAGATAATCGTTAAATACTCGTCATCCACAGCATAAACTAATCGATTCGTATCATCAATTCGCCGCGACCAAAAACCAGCCAGATTCTCCCTCAGTGGTTCTGGCTTTCCGATCCCCTCAAGCGGCAATCGGATTGTTGCCTCAATTAGCTTGTTAATTCGTTTTAACGTTTTCTTGTCTTGCCCTTGCCAATATAAATAATCGCCCCAAGCCTCATCCGTCCATGCTAACTTTCTAGTCATCCAACAAGTTTCGCTCCACCACTTTCCCCTGCTTAAACTGAGCAATAGAACGCTCCAAATGGGCAGCATTGGCGGGAGATTTGAGTAAATGAACTGTTTCCAGCAAACTATTAAAGAACTCTAGCGACATCACCACGGCATCCTCCGCATCCCGTCTAGTGATGATGGTATAGTCCGTATCTTCCACTACTCTGTCTAAAACAGCCTTGAGGTTATTTCTCGCTTCGCTAAAAGAAACAATATTCATGTACTTGACACTTGTACTACTTACTGTACAAGTATAGCAATCCGCAATATATTCGGCCATCCCGAACTCATATCATGTCCGGTCAATTTACTGGTTCTATGGCTGAAGCCTGGGAACCGATACCTAGAGGAAGAGCCGAAGCGGAGCGAAAATTAAATTCGAGGCTCGCTTGTCGCTGTTGAGGGTTACTTTCGCTCCAGCCTGGTAACGAGTAAAACGAGTAAACCAGTAAATTTGATCGCGCCGAAGCATAATTTACTGGTTTTACTGGTTCCTTTCGCTGTGTTACTGGTTTACTGGTTTACTGGCTGTGCCTCTTAACCCGTGTAAGCGACAAGCGAGCCGAAGCCGAGCGAAAATTAAATTCGAGCGAGGCTCGCTTGTCGCTGTTGAGCGTTACTTTCGCTCCAGCTTGGTAACAAGTAAAACGAGTAAACAACCCGTAAACGAGTAATAATTGAGGACTAAAAAAATTAGATTTCTTCGTCCAAAACTTCTACATCATCTACATCATCTACATCATCTACATCATCTACATCATCTACATCATCTACCTCAATAGGAGCGACAGAATTAGCAGAAACTAGAGCACCAGTCTCAAGTTTCTTTTTAACTAGCTCCTCAATTTCATTTTTGAAATCGATGTTTTTCTCCATGTGCTGGATCACTTTGTCTCGTCCTTGAGCTATGTTCTCTCCGTTGTAGCTATACCAAGAACCTTTTTTGATAATTACTCCCATTTCGTCGGCCAAGTCAGTCAGACAGCCTAAAGTAGAAATGCCTTTGCCAAATACAATGTCAAATTCGGCAATACGGAAAGGCGGAGCAACTTTATTTTTAGCAACTTTAACTTTCGTGCGGTTGCCGTATTCTTCTGTACCTTTTTTCAAGCTTTGAATGCGGCGAATGTCAAGCCGCACACTGGCGTAGAATTTGAGTGCGTTGCCGCCGGTTGTTGTTTCGGGGTTGCCGTAAGTTATGCCGATTTTCTGCCGCAATTGGTTGAGGAAGATGACGGTACAGCCAGATTTGCCGATATTGCCGGTGATTTTCCGCAAAGCTTGACTCATCAATCGGGCTTGCAAACCCATGTGAGAGTCGCCCATGTCGCCTTCGATTTCGGCGCGGGGGACGAGGGCGGCTACGGAGTCAATTACTACGATATCGACGGCGACGGAACGCACGAGTTGATCGACAATTTCTAGGGCCATTTCGCCGGTATCCGGCTGGGAAACTAAGAGATTTTCAATATCGACGCCTAAAGCGGAGGCGTAGGTGGGATCGAGGGCGTGTTCGGCATCGACGAAGGCTGCGATACCGCCGGATTTTTGGACTTCGGCGATCGCGTGGAGGGCTAGAGTGGTTTTACCGGAACTTTCCGGGCCGTAAATTTCAATAACTCGGCCTTTTGGCAAACCGCCGCCCAAAGCAATGTCCAGTGTCAGGGCTCCGGTGGGAATGGTTTCTACCCTCATGCGAGTGGAGTCTCCCAATCGGACGATCGCCCCTTTGCCAAAGCTGCGCTCGATTTGGGAGAGTACGGAAGTTAGAGCTTTTTGCTTTTCTGAGTTTTCAGTGGAAGTTTTTATAGACGCTTCTTTTTTTGCCATTTGCGGTACGCGGGTAGACCCCTTGCGGAGCTTGTTGATTAACTGTACAACACGTATGTTAGCAGTTATTTTTGGGGTCTGGAGGTTCTGGGAGGATCTGGTTGAAGATTCTGGATTTTGGGGAGGGTTCAGCCTCAGCCAGCTTTCAGCAGGCTCTGATGTAGAAGTATTCGGCATCCGGCAGAGGGTAGAATTATTGTCTGTTAGGGGATGTAGTTAGTATCGATCGCTCTTGGAGTGAGGTTTACGATGATCTACAGTTCCAAATTCCGTGAAGCGTAGCTATCCCGGAGGGAATCGCCACAATTAGGACAAGCATGGGATCTACAACACATCAAGACACATCTGTTAATACCAAAAATTCCCGCTGGCTGATGAACTTATTGGCGATCGGCATTTTATTAGGTATCGGATTTCGGTTTTTTGAGATCGATCGCAAACTGTACTGGCACGACGAAGCTTACACATCAATCCGCGCCGCTGGTTTCACCCGCCAAGAAATCGACGACGAACTATTCCAAAACCGGATTGTTCCGGCACCAGAATTGCAAAAATATCAGCGGATTAAACCGGGAAGTACAGAAGCCGAAACAATTCGTTCTTTAGCACTAGAAGACCCGCAGCATCCGCCTTTATACTTTCTCATGGCTCGTTGGTGGATGCAGCAATTTGGCAGTTCTCTAACAGCATCCCGCAGTTTGCCAGCACTATTGAGTTTGCTGTCGTTGCCTTTGATGTACGTGTTAGCTCAGGAACTTTTCGCCTCGAATTTGGCCGCGTTATTAGCAACAGCACTTTTGGCTTTATCTCCCTTTGACATCTTGTTTGCTCAGACAGCAAGGCAGTACAGTTTGCTGACAGCCACAGTTATTGGCAGCAGTTGGCTGCTGCTGAGAGCAGTGCGGTTGCGGGGTTGGCAAGATTGGGTATTTTACTCGCTGGCGATCGCCCTTGGTTTCTACACTCATCCTTTCTTCAGTTTAACACTCATCGGACACGGAGTTTTTATAATTGCTTACTGGTTGTTTGTCAAAAAAACCAAATTGCCAGGTCATGTAACTAATTCCCAATTTTTTTTAGCAGTAACAGCAGCTTTAATATTGTATCTTCCTTGGATTTACGTGCTGGCGACCAACCTGGGACGAGCATCAGCTACGACAGATTGGACGCGAGTATCTCCGGGTTGGCTGTATCTTCTCAAATTGTGGACGCTCAGCTTTACAGCCTTATTTTTTGACTTCGACTTCGGGTTTGATAATATCTGGACTTATCTGCTGAGATTGCCATTTGGGCTGTTAATTGCGGCAGCCCTTTACCAAATCTGCCGCCGGACTAGCAGTTCAACTTGGCTGTTTATTTTAACATCAATTTTTGTACCTTTTTTGATCCTGGCGTTACCGGATCTAATCCTAGGCGGCAAACGTTCGGCGGTCAGCCGCTATCTGATTTCTTGCTTTCCGGGAGTGCAGCTAGCAGTTGCTTACTTGCTCGCCAGTAACGTGAAAACTCAGCAGCGGTTTTGGCAAGTCATTTTAGCCTTGGTATTTACAGCAAGTGTAGCCTCCTGTACAGTTAGCGCTTTTTCTGATACTTGGTGGAGCAAAGACTTGAGCTATTTTAATGCTGAAGTTGCGAAAATTATTAACAAAGAGGCGATAGCTAATCGGTCGATTAAAGATACAATTGTAATTAGCGATCGCGGCAACGATTTTACGAACATGGGAGATTTGCTGTCTCTGAGTTATTTGCTCGACAAAGACGTGCGGCTGATGCTGATGAGTCAGTCGCCAGAAATCGAGATGCTGAACAAATATTCGGCTCCCCTGGTGTTCCGCCCTTCGGAAAAATTGCGATCGGCACTCAAGCAAAATCAACGCCGCTTAGAGCCGATATTGGAATATGCCAGACTTTTTAGAGTGCGGCGAGCTTCTTAGAGCAGATGGACAGAAATGGACGAGCGTCCCCGGTAGGGTGCGTCAGTCAATTTTAGATTTTAGATTTTAGATTTTAGATTTATTCCACAGATGAATCTGGGAGGTTAAACTTTGGTCTAAAATTTTTGGAGATTCACGACAGGAGTAGGTGGCATGGTATCGGTTTTTGGGTGGGGGCAGAAAAAACTGTTTGAATTGCCTCAAATATTTGGCAGGACGCACCTTAAATCACTATTTGGGCATTTTTGTCAATATTCCCGGTAAAGTGCGTCAGACAAAAAAACTGTGTCAGTTGTCTCAAGTATTGGGGCTGACACACCCGACATCATCAGCAATAATTATTTGAATACTTAGGATAAAACGCAATGCAAGAGTTAAATAAATCATCTTCCGAATCCGCACAGAAGTTTCGCAATCTTCAGACAGAATTACGCGAACGTTGGCGAGCGATAGAAGAATTCGACAGCGGAGATTGTGACATTATTATCATTCCTTCTCTCAGCTTAGATCAGCAAGAAATGCAGAAAGTTGAGGGTGCTTACCACTACGAAGAGCGGCATTTATTTTCATTGATTCGCCTGCGAAATCCGCGCACGCGCTTAATTTACATTACCTCCGAGCCCTTACACCCGATGATTGTGGATTATTACCTGCAATTGCTGCCGGGAATTCCGTTTTCTCACGCGCGCGATCGGCTTTTGCTATTCAGTGCTTACGACGCTTCTGCCAAATCCCTCACCCAGAAAATTTTAGATCGTCCCCGCTTGATGGAGCGCATTCGTCAAGCAGTGCGGCCGACAAAATCTTATATGGTTTGTTATAACTCAACGCCCTTAGAACGCGAGTTATCTGTTAAATTGGGGATTCCTTTGTGGGCCAGCGATCCCGATCTGTTATACTGGGGAACAAAAAGCGGTAGCAGGCAAATTTTTAAAGAATGTGGCGTGCCTTATCCTGACGGTTCCGAGTTGGTTTGGAATGCGGAAGATTTAGCGGAAGCTGCGGCAGAGTTGTGGGGACGGCAGCCGCATTTGCAACGGATCGTAATTAAGTTAAATGAAGGTTTTTCGGGGGAAGGAAATGCCATTTTAGATCTGAAGCCCCTCGCAGGTAAAGCGCCTACAGAAAGAGCGAAGGCAATTGGCGATCACTTCCATAATTTGCGCTTTCAAGCAACGGGCGAAACCTGGGAAAATTTTAGCAGCCGCATTCCCGAATTAGGGGCAATTGCCGAAGCATTTATCGAAGGAGAAGAAAAGTTCTCGCCCAGCGTTCAAGGCAGAATTGTCCCCAGTGGCGAAGTAGAAATTCTCTCAACCCACGACCAAATTTTAGGAGGCCCAGACGGTCAAATTTTCTTGGGTTGCCAATTTCCGGCAGACGAATCTTATCGAATAGCGTTGCAGGAATTGGCATGGAAAGTTGGGCAAAACTTAGCTAAAAAAGGGGCTTTAGAGAGATTTGGAGTAGATTTTCTCGCGGTAAAGCAATCCGATGGGAAATGGGATATTCAAGCAATAGAAATTAACTTGCGGAAAGGAGGCACAACTCATCCGTTTATGGCTTTGAAGCTGTTAACAAACGGTCGGTACGAGCGTAGTACCGGATTATTTTACAGCCAGCAGGGTCGTCCGAAATATTATGTCGCTTCGGACAATTTGAAAAAAGAGCGTTATCGGGGGTTATTACCGAACGATTTGATGGATATTATTGCTGACAATCAACTGCACTTTGACAGCGGTACAGAGACGGGCAGTGTGTTTCATTTAATGGGTTGTTTGTCGGAGTTTGGCAAATTGGGAGTGACGAGTATCGGCAATTCGCCGCAACAAGCTGAGGAGATGTATAACAAAGTTGTGAAAGTTCTCGATCGCGAAACCTCCTACTAAATCTCATTTAACCATTAATTATTTGGTCGTGGAAAATGGCTAATAGCTAATTGGTACTTTAAACTGACAACCGCAGATTAAAATCTGCGGGTTGCGGGTTGTAGCTAATTTTTAGCGGGATAAATGGGCGTGGGATCGATCGAACCTGTGCGGTTGAGTGGCCAAAAACGGACGATCGCCCTACCGATGATATTTTGCTTGGGTACAAAGCCCCAGTAATGACTGTCACAGCTTGCGTTGCGGTTGTCGCCGAGCACCAAGTAAGAATTTGGAGCTACAACTTCAGGCCCGTAGGGATACTGCGGAATTTCTTCAATATATTTTTCCTGTAGCGGCTGCTTGTTAATAAAAACTTTTCCCTCTCTGACTTCCACAGTGTCCCCTGGAAGCCCGATCACTCGCTTGATATAGGCATCTTTGATCGGTGGCGGCTGTCCCGTGCACAAACTAGCCTGGTCTGGAGGCATAAATACGATAATATCTCCTCGCTGGGGCTCTTGGAATCGATAGCTTACCTTATCTATAATTAATCGATCGTTAATTTGTAAGGTTGGGAGCATTGAGCCGGTGGGAATGTAGCGTGCTTCGGCAACCAGGGTGCGGATACCAAAGGCTAAAAATGCTGCTAAGCCGATCGTCTTAATTCCTTCGATCCAAGGATTTTCGGTGTCTTGCGGAGGTTTTTCGTCGGCTGACTTGTCTAGACGAGTCATAGGGTATTGTAGTGACTGAGCTGGATACGAATTATAAACTTAATAATGCTTCCATGCTAGCACGCTGTTTACTCAATTAAGGATATCTTATGACTCCCCAATCAAGTTTGTTAATCCGTCGCGCTCGCATTCTTTTGCCCAATGGTGAGTTTTTGGTAGGAGATGTGCAAATCTGCGATCGCAAAATTGTCAAGGTTGCTGCTGAAATTGTCGAATCTGGCGATCGAGAAATAGATGCGAAAGGCTTAACTCTGTTACCCGGAGTAATTGATCCCCAGGTACACTTCCGGGAACCGGGTTTAGAACACAAGGAAGACTTGTTTACCGCTAGCTGTGCTTGCGCTAAAGGCGGCGTGACATCGTTTCTCGAAATGCCGAATACGCGACCCCTGACTACAACCCAAGCTGCCTTAGATGATAAACTAAGTCGCGCTGCCGAGAAGTGTTTGGTGAATTACGGCTTTTTTATTGGTGCAACGCCGGAGAATTTGCCGGATTTGTTGAATGCGAATCCGACTCCGGGAATTAAGGTGTTTATGGGTTCGATGCACGGGCAGTTGTTGGTGGATGGAGAAGCAACTTTAGAGGCGATTTTTGCTGCAGGCGATCGACTAATTGCCGTGCACGCAGAAGACCAAGCTAGAATCAACCAGAGGCGTCAGGAATTTGCCGGGATTTCCGATGTTGCAGTGCACTCCCAAATTCAAGACAATCAAGCAGCTTTATTGGCAACTCAACTAGCAGTAAAACTTTCTAATAAATATCAGCGCCGACTGCACATTCTGCACCTTTCAACGGGGGATGAAGCTGAGTTTTTGCGCCAGGAAAAACCGAGTTGGGTGACAGCAGAAGTTACGCCGCAGCATTTGTTGTTAAATACCAGCGCCTATCAAAAAATTGGCAGTTTAGCTCAGATGAATCCGCCTTTGCGCGAACCCCGCGATAACGAAATACTTTGGCAAGCTTTACTCGACGGCGTAATTGATTTTATCGCCACCGACCACGCGCCGCACACATTAGCAGAAAAAGCTCAAGAATATCCAAATACGCCGTCAGGAATGCCGGGAGTCGAAACTTCTTTGCCTTTGATGCTGACGCAAGCAGTAGAGGGAAGATGTACAGTTGCTCAAGTTGCTAATTGGATGTCGGCTGCAGTTGCTAAGGCTTATAAGATTCCGAACAAAGGGGCGATTGCTCCGGGTTTTGACGCCGATTTAGTCTTAGTTGATTTGGAGAAATACCGCCAGGTGGTCGGCGCAGAGATGGCGAGCAAGTGCGGCTGGAGTTCCTTTGAAGGTTGGAGTTTGACTGGATGGCCTGTGGTCACGGTTGTGGGAGGAAAAGTTGTTTTTGATAATGGTAAATTGGATACAAATGTGAGGGGAGAAGCATTGACATTTGACGCTGAGTAAGCCTGAATTTAACTCAAGTGTTATAATTGGGTATTCCCGATCGCAAAGGCGATATTACCCATGCTTCTCCAAGAACTAGAAACACAACTCCTGGCCTTAACTCCGACTGAGAAAGCTGAAGTGATCCGGCTTTTAACCCAAAGTATAAACAATAGTTGGCCAGGAATTACCAAAACTCCCGACGTGTGTGGTGGCGATGCTTGCATTGCCAAAACTAGACTTCCCGTTTGGCTGTTCGTGAGTTTGCGCCGTCAAGGTTCAAGTGATGCTGAACTTCTACAATTTTATCCCCAGTTGAATGCTGCAAACTTAGTAAATGTCTGGACTTATGCTGAGGCTAACTCCAAAGAAATTGAAACAGCACTCCGAGAAGAAGCAGCAGCAATGATGCAGGAAGTATAATTTATGGCACGTCTGTATGCAGATGAACAGTTCCCGTTTTCTGTTGTGGCATTGCTGCGAAATTTCGGTCACGATGCCCTGACTATTCAAGAGGTAGGAAATGCCGGAGATGATGACCCCGAAGTATTAGCCTTTGCTGTGAATAACGATCGGGCGGTTATGACGCAAAATCGTCGGCATTTCATTCTCTTGCACACTCAACAACCACATCATGCTGGTATTATCGTGTGTACAGACGATAAAAATCTAGAAAGGTTGGCAACACGCATCAATGATGCTATTGCTGGTGAAGAAAGTTTGAGAGGCAAATTGATTCGTGTCAACGGTCCGCAGTAAGTTCGCGCTGAGAGGTTGCACTATTCTCTCTTAACAGGCTTTCCGGCCTGTTCCACAAAGAGTGAATTTTCTTCTTGTGGAACAGGCCGGAAAGCCTGTTCAGAAAAGGCTGAGTGAGAATGGTGCAACATCTAAATTCGATCGCCTTTTCTCAAATTTACCATTGCCAATCCAATAAGTCGCCATTACCAATTACTTCGACTTGCCGCCCGTTATCTAGATAACTCAAAGAAATTTGCAAATAATTTTCGGGTTTGTACTGCAATCTTTCCGCCCATTCGATCGCCACAATTCCCAAATCCATTTCTAAGCCGTCCCAATAACTTTCTAAGTGCAAAGCCTCCGCTTCTTCGGGTTCCAGTCGATACAAATCTAGATGATACAGCGGAACTCGCCCTGTAAAATACTCGTTAATTAGCGTGAAAGTAGGACTTTCGATCGAGTCTGAGATTCCTAAACCTTCAGCTATACCTTGAACCAAGGTAGTCTTGCCCGCACCTAAATCTCCTTGTAATAAGATTACAGTGCCAGCGGGGAGCGATCGACCTAACGCAACACCAAACTTTTGCGTAGCCTCAGAATCGGGAAGCAAAGTTTTCATTTCAATAATTAGTCATTTGTTATTTGTTATTTGTTATTTGTTACTCGCTTGCGGCTGGTAATAACCAATAACCAATAACATGAGTCAACAGTCAACAGTCAGCAGTCACCAGCTTAAATGTTCTGGGCGCGGCCGTACCAACGCAGCAACATCCCCGCCAACCTTTGAGAATTGTGGCGAATTAAACCCGTATTTTCATCTTCATCCATCACATTTGCGATGACAATTCGCCGCCCCAATTGCGTTACTGCTTCCCGATCAAGTACAACCGGATAAGAATTCTCCTGAGAATAGCGGATCAAAGCCTTTGCAGAAGGGACTTTTCCTTGAACTACTACAGCATCGAACAGCGGCCGGCCGCAAGCGCGGTCGATCGCCCGAATGTGGTCTGCAACACTGTATCCGTCAGTTTCCCCTGGCTGAGTCATAATATTGCACACATAAATGCGCGGAACTTCGCTGTTGGCGATCGCATCAGCAATTTCTGGCACCAACAAATTCGGAATGACACTCGTATAAAGACTCCCCGGCCCAATAATGATAAAATCCGCTTCCCGAAGTGCTTGGGCCACCTTTGGTAACGCCGGAGGATTAGCAGGAGTGCAGCCAATTCTGAGGATTTTTCCGTTAGCTTTTGTAATGCTGGACTCCCCCTCAATCCTGCGGCCGTCCGCCAGTTCTGCCCACAAAGAAACGTCGCTCAGAGTAGCCGGCAGCACCTCTCCCCTCACTGCTAAAACTTTAGAACTCGCGGCGATCGCCTGTTCCAAATCTCCAGCAATATCGCTCATCGCCGTCAAAAACAAATTCCCAAAACTGTGACCCACCAAACCGTCACCAGCCCGGAAACGATATTGAAATAACTCAGTCAATAACTTTTCCTCATCTGCCAAAGCAGCCAAACAATTGCGAATGTCTCCCGGCGGCAATACACCAATTTCCCGCCGCAGCCGCCCGGAAGACCCCCCATCATCGGCCACCGTGACAATAGCAGTGATTTTGGCGCTGTAATCCTTCAATCCCCTGAGCAAGTTAGAAAGACCCGTACCGCCCCCAATTGCCACAATTTTCGGGCCGCGGTGCAAGCGGCGGTGGTTGAGGAGTCGATCGACCAATTCCTCATTCCCTTCCGGCATCAACACTTGAGTAATAGAGTTCAAACTGCGAGTTTGCCCCCACAGAATTAACAAAATCCCGCCAGCAATGATGATCGGCCCCGACACGTAATTGGGAATAACTTCCGCAATCCACGCCAAAAAATTTCTCAACAATTGCAATAAGAAGAAAATGGGAGTCATCCCAGTCCAAATCGCTAAACCCAAAGTGGCAAGCACTACACCGCTGGCACTAATCAGCAGCCACCGTTTCACTAACAGTCCGGGGGCTAACCACTTAAACCACTGGTGAACTCGCCCGTTCCGCAAAGAAGGGGGGTAAGGATTTCTGGATTGGGCAAAAACCTGCTTGGCTTTAGCCAAGACGCGGAGGGCTTTAGGAAGTGAACTAATTGACATGGTTAATTAGTCTTAAGGGTATTGGAACAGCTCGAGCTGACAAATTTACAATACAAGAGAGTTTTGATTCTGGCAGTCAATTTAAGTCATTAGTCAATTAAAGTCATTAGTCATTAGTCATTAGTCATTAGCTAGACTGATGACTGACAACTTATTGATAACATCTTATGGTTGAGCCACTAATCGAACTCAAGGGGGTAAGTAAGTCCTTCGGCCAGAGCCCGATCCTCGATCGAGTCGATCTGAGGATTTATCGGGGAGAGGCCCTGGCAATTATTGGCCCTTCGGGGACGGGGAAATCTACTATTTTGCGGATAATTGCGGGTTTGTTGGCCCCGGATGCCGGTGAGGTTTTCGTTCAGGGACAGCGCAGGGTCGGATGGGTAGACGACGTGGCAGATCCGATCGGAATTGGGATGGTGTTTCAGCAAGCGGCTTTGTTTGATTCGCTGACGGTGGAGGAGAATGTCGGTTTTTTACTTTACCAGCATTCTAAGCTGCCGCGCCGCCGCATTCGGGAATTGGTGGAGGAAAAGTTGGAGATGGTGGGTTTGCCGCGAATTGGCGAACGCTATCCGGCGCAGTTGTCTGGGGGAATGAGGAAGCGGGTAAGTTTTGCCCGCGCTATCATGGCGAATCCTGATAATGACAGGGATAATCCAGAGGTGTTGCTGTACGACGAACCGACGGCGGGTTTAGATCCGATCGCTTCGACGGTAATTGAAGATTTAATCCGCGACTTGCAGGCTGCCCAAGGTGTTTGCAGCACTTATGCGATCGTCACTCACCAAGACAGTACCATCCGCCGCACTGCCGATCGCATCGTATTTCTCTATCGAGGCAAAGTGCAATGGGAGGGAACTGTCAGCGATATTGCATCAACAGATAATTTACTGATCCGACAATTTTTTAGTGGCAGTGTTACTGGGCCAATTCAAGTGATTGGATAGTCAATTGTCAATTGTCAGTTGTCAGTTGTCCGTGGTCAGTAGGCCGTGGTTAATTGTTTGTCTTGTTGGGAGATAGTATATGTCACAAACAAACTTTCAGAAGTTAGATGTTTATAAATTATCTGAAAAATTAGCTGATGAAATTTGGAATATTGTTATAAAATGGGACGCACTAGCAAAAGATACTGTCGGCAAGCAAATTATTCGATCTGCTGATAGTATTGGTGCTAATATTGCGGAAGGAGATGGTCGAGGTAGCTATCAGTATCATCGGCGATTTATCAAGATCGCCAGAGGCTCTTTATATGAAACCAAGCACTGGTTGAGACGGGCTTATACTAGGCAACTACTAACAAGTACGCAAGTAGAAACACTCAAGCCAATTATTGATGAACTGTCGCCCCGGCTAAACGCCTATCTAAAATCTATAGGCAACACATCAGAAAAAAATTAACAACTGCCAACTATCAACTGCCAACTGCCAACTGCCAACTCCCAACTGCCAAAGGAGGTAATATGCAATCGCGAACTGTAAGAGAAGGTTCTGTCGGGTTCTTAATTTTAGTAGGAATCGGTTTATTTGGGGGCTTAGTGCTCTGGCTGCGGGGCGTGCAGCTAGGGAACCGCAGCTACAAATTCGCCGTAGAATTTGCCAGCGCCCAAGGAATGCAAATAGGCACGCCCATAAGGTATCGTGGGGTTGCAGTCGGTAAAATTACCGCCCTCAAACCGGGTTCCAACGGCGTAGACGTGACCCTGGAAATTGCCCCCGGTACTTTAGTGATTCCCAGGGATGTTACGATCGAAGCGAATAAATCGGGCTTAATTGGCGAATCGTCGATCGACATTACCCCCAACTCGATTTTGCCAGAATCGTTACTTACCGCCAATCCCGTTAGTGCCGACTGTCCCTCGGAGATTATCTGCCAAAATGCGCGCTTAAAAGGTCAAGCAGGAGTCACTATTGACGAACTTATTCGATCCACAGTTCGCCTAGCTAATTTCTACACCGACCCCGCGCTGTTCAACAATATTAAATCCCTCGCCGAAAATACAGCCAACACAGCTAAAGGTGCAGCTAAACTCACTCAAGATTTATCAAATTTAACTCAAACTGCCCAAGCCGAAATAAAAAACTTGAATCAAGCTGTCAGAGGAGACATTGGGAGCTTAAATCAATCTCTCAAAACCGAAATAGCGAGTTTAAATCAATCCTTAAAAGGGGAAGCCAGCAGTTTAAATCAATCATTAAAGGGAGAAGCAAGCACCTTAAATCAATCGATAAAGACGGAAATATCAGCAGCCGCCGCTGATGTTTCTAAAGTAGCAGCTACGGCGGACACTTCCACAAAAGCCGTATCGGCCGCTGCTATAAATTCTGCTAATTCAGTCACTCAAGCAGCCAATCAAATTACATTAACAGCCAACCAACTCAATTCTTTAGTAACAACCAACCGCGCCAGTTTAGTCTCAACTCTGAATAACATCAATCAAAGCAGTCAGGAACTGCGGGTAGCTGTCAACAGTTTGAGTCCGACAATTAATCGCATCAACCAAGGACAATTGCTGAACAATTTAGAAGTTTTATCAGCAAATGCTGCCCAAGCTTCTGGTAGTTTGCGAGATTTATCCAGCCAGGTAAACAATCCTGCCACTTTGCTATTATTGCAGCAAACTCTAGATTCTGCACGAGCTACATTTCAGAACGTGCAGAAAATTACTTCCGACGTGGATGATTTGACGGGAGATCCGGCTTTTCGCAACAACATTCGCAGGTTATTCAACGGATTGGGAGGCTTATTTGGTTCGACTGAACAACTGCGACAGCAAGTTAAAGTCACTCAAACATTAGCTCCCCTTTCTGAGAAAGTAAATGCGAGTACACCTGCCACAAATCAATCAGTAGAGCCGGGATTTCCCAGCTTGAACAAACAGCAAAAATTGCCTGTTATACCTTCTCAAACTGCCAGGTCAGCAGAACCAGTGGCTCCCGAAAATACCCCTTAAAACGGGGTATTATTGAATAACCGCCATTGCAAGATTCGCGACTTCCTCTAGTTAGTAAGGTGGGCAATACGCACTCCGATTACAGCTAGTTAATAAGGTGCGCCTTTCGCACCCGGTATTAAAGTTATTGTCCAAATCCTATTAACAAAAAACTCTTTCTATCGAAACAAGGAAAACCAATGACGCAAACATTATCGAAACAGGCCGAAACCAAAACCCACTATACTGTAACTTGGGAAAAATTGCCAGATGACTTTAAATTACCCGACGATCCTGTGGAAAACATCGACCAACCACTTTTAGCCGCGGCCCTCCGAGAAGCCTTGGATCTCGCAGGATTTATCCTAGCTTCAATGCTAATAGCTTCCAATTTTGGACTCTGTGCCAAAGTTAACGACAAAACAGTAGTAAAAGCCCCTGATTGGGTGTACGTTCCCTCGGTATTGCCAGCAGGACCTGGAGAAGTTCGCCGCAGTTATACGCGCAATGCTGAGGGAGAAGTACCTGCGGTAGTGATGGAATTTTTATCGGAGACTGACGGTAGTGAATATTCAAATAAACCGACATATCCTTACGGAAAATGGCGGTTTTATGAGCGAATTTTGCAAGTACCGATTTATGTAATTTTTGAACCGAAATCGGGAGTATTGGAAGTGTACAGACTCTCGACTTCTGGAGAATACGAATTGCAAGAACCGGATGCTAATCAGCGATTCTGGATAGAATCAATGGGTTTATTTCTGGGGGTTTGGGAAGGTGAAAAATCTCAGAGAACGGGTTATTGGTTGCGCTGGTGGGATGAGAATGGCAATTTGCTGCTGTGGGGTGCCGAACGGGTGGCACAGGAACGCCAGCGCGCCGAAGAGGAACGCCAGCACGCCGAAGAGGAACGCCAGAGGGCCGCTCGACTAATGGCATACTTGAGAAGCCAAGGCATCGATCCTGATGGCATTTGAATGTGTAGGAGGTCGATCGGCCTTTCGGCCCTTAATCCAATCCCATTTTGATTGCACAATCGAGTCAGCAAGGGCGTTTTAGATTAAAAATAACCACAATTAAGGAGCGATCGGCATGACTGCAATAACATTAAAGGAATTCAAAAGGGCGATCGCTCTCAATACGGGCAACAGGAAGATAGCTATCAATTAATTACTGACAGTCGCAGTGAAGTGTTGCAAGTGCGTTTAGAAATAGATGGAAAACTCATCGGTTTTTATCGGGAAGATAATGGATGAAAATTACTGCTTCCTGATGAATTAGCCTCAGCACTAGAAGCGGAACGCCAGCATGCTGTTAAACTCGAATCTTTGCTGGCGTGTTACCGATATCGGTTTGGCGAATTGCCTGGGAGTAACGGCTAAAAAGTAAGGGTGCGATCGCCCTTCACCGAGCTCGCCCGCGTGTTATTTTCACCTAAATGTCCTTGACAAATCTTAGATTTTGTGTTGTAGGCTAGAATTGGCCTCAAATTTTAAATGGCGAAGGGCGATCGTTTTGCGATCGAACTTGGGCATTCTAGAGATTAGGTGCTTTGCGAGTGCCTGGAAAACAGCGACACCAAGAGTTAGCAATGGAAAGCACACAGAAAAAATCTAGTGATAGTCGGGTTCATCGGAGCGATCGAATTAAGCAGATTTTTGCTTTAGTATCAATGTTTGGCTTTGCTGGTTCGGCAATTTTTGGTATGGTGAGTCTATTCGGCAGCGGTTTGAGCAGCCAGCACCAACAAAAACCGGCGACTGCGGCAGTTTCTCAGGAGTCTTTGCTGGCGGCGCAGGAACGGGGATATGAGACGGTTTTGCAGCGGGAACCCCAGAATCAGACGGCTCTGGAGGGGTTGGCAAATGTGCGGTTGCAGATGAATAATGAGAAAGGGGCGATCGAGCCTTTGGAGAAGTTGGTGAAGCTAAATCCTCACAGAGCTGATTATAAGGCGCTGTTGGGGCAGGTGAAGGGGAAGTAGTAGGGCGATCGGTCAATTTCTTTATTAAGATAGATTAAAAATCATTAAATTAAATGTAGCTTCCTAATTAAAATACCCGACTTAGTTTCACAAAAGGATCGAATATGGGCATAGTACGCATGGGGCCACCAATAGAAATCATCTCCCAACTAAAAGAAGCTTACGGGATTAATAATTTTATTGAAACAGGAACTTATCAAGGTCATACAGCATACTGGGCAAGCCAAGTATTTGAACAAGTTTTTACAATTGAGTATTCTCAAGACCTTTATCAAAAAGTTACCGAAAAATACGGTCATATCAAAAACATAGACTTTTTGTACGGTGATACCAGAAACCTTCTTGATAATACAGTATCACAACTTCAAAGCCCAAGTTTATTCTGGATAGACGCTCATTGGAGCGGAGGGCAAACCTATGGAGAAATCGATGAGTGTCCCTTACTCGCAGAAATCGAAATAATCAACCGCTCCGACTGCAAACACTTTATTTTTATTGATGATGCCCGATTGTTTTTATCTCCTCCACCTCCGCCCCATTCACCTCAACATTGGCCGGATATTAGCGCCGTCCTAAATTTGTTGAATTCAGGAAAAAACAGCAGGCATATTGTAATTATTGATGATGTTATTATTGCTGTTCCGGCGCGGGCAAAAGAACTAATTGTTCAGTATGGCCAAGATTTGCTCAAAACTTTAGGCAATACAGGCAGCGGGAAACAGGAACAAAATCATCAAAGCACTGGGGTGTCTGCTAATAATATCAATCAGGTAGAGTCTATCAATAACTATGAATTAAAGATTATAGAAAATTTTATTGCTTCCGGTAATGTGGTTTTCGATATTGGCGCAAACATAGGTAGCTGGACAAATCAAGTATTAAACATATGCCCCGACGTTAAAATCCATTTGTTTGAGCCAGCACCGCCGATATATCAAACACTTCTACAAAACCTCGCTGAACCGATTAAAACAGGTCAACTCGTGTTAAACAACTTGGCAATAGCACACCAGCAGGAAATCAGGGAATTTTATTATTACGATAAATTTTCTGGATGGAGTACATTTCACCGCCGATTTGAAATCGAAAAACAATATAATATTCAGTCGCCTCAGCCATTTCAGATTTTAACAGCTACCCTTGATGATTATGTCCAAGCAAGGGGCATAAAGCGAATAAATTTCTTAAAAATTGATACAGAAGGCGGCGAACTAGAAGTCCTTCACGGAGCAACTAACCTCTTACAAAAAGGCAAAGTAGATTATATTCAGTTTGAGTATGGTGGAACATTTGTCGATGCCAACATCACATTAAAACAAGTCTTCGAGCATTTACAAAAATTTCGTTATACAATCTTTAAAATACGACCCAATGCTTTACAACCCTTACCCGAGTTTTTACCAGAATATGAGAATTACGAGTATAGCAACTTTTTAGCGGTGAACGAGAGGTTCACAGCTTTGATTTTGAGTCAAGCACCAAATCTGCTCGATTTGCAGCAGCTTTGCGGAAAACATTCTGTTACACCGCGCGGGATTATTCACATTGGGGCACACGAAGGCAAGGAAATTGCAAGATACCGAGCAATGGGGGTGCAAAGGGTACTGTTTGTTGAAGCCAATCCTGCTGTCTTTGAACGTTTGAAAACGAATATAGCGGGTTTTCCTCACGTGCTAGCGGTGAATTGTGCAGTTAGCAACATCAACGGCACAAGCACATTGTATGTAACTTCTATGGATCAAAGCAGTTCTATCTTACCATTGAAGGATCATCAAAAGTTTTATCCAGAAATCAAGGAAGTTGAGCGTGTAGTTGTGGAGTCGAGAACTCTGGATACACTTCTAGAAGAACTTCAAATTAATCCCGCAGATTTTAATATATTAAACATTGACATTCAAGGTGCAGAGCTGTTGGCTTTGCAGGGAGCAACCAACGTTCTCAGACACATAGAAGCAATAAACACGGAAGTTAATTATGAAGAACTCTATGAAGGCTGCGCTTTAATTGACGAAATTGATGATTTTCTGGAGAGGTGCGGTTTCGATCGCGTAGCAACGACAACACCGTTCCATCCATCTTGGGGCGATGCGTTTTATGTGAAAAAGCCCGCAGTCACAATGTCCACGCTGGGTAGAAACGGACGGTTTGCCAATCAAATATTTCAGTATGCCTTCTTGAAAATCTATGCCAAAGAACATAACTTGAAAGTAGAGACGCCAGCTTGGATTGGTCAATATCTCTTTGGTTGCAATGATTCGCCCATTTCTCAAGAGTTACCCGTAGTTACCGAACCCACCAATAAATTGTCAGCAGCTCGCATCCCTAATGCGAAAGAAATATTTAAAAGTGTGAACTTTTGGGGTTATTTTCAATATCACACAAAGTATTACAAACCGCACCAAGAGTATTTTCGCTCCCTGTTCAAACCTGTACGGGAAATAGAAACGAAAATGAAGGAAGCGATCGCTCGTCTGCGATCGCGCGGCAAAACGATCGTCGGTTTGCATTTGCGGCGGGGAGATTATGGCTACAGCGATTTCTTCATCGCACCGAGCGAATGGTACAGAGAATGGCTAAAAGGTTTGTGGGAAACTCTGGATGAACCAATACTATTTATTGCCAGCGATGAACCGGAAAAAGTTTTAAGGGATTTTGAGGAGTATAATCCCATCACGGCAAAAGATTTAGGTTTGGAGTTACCGGAAGCAGAATTTTATCCAGATTTTTATTTATTGAGCCAGTGCGATATCACAGCAATTTCAAATAGCTCATTTTCCTTTGCAGCTTGTATGCTCAACGAAAAAGGCAAATTTTTCTTTCGTCCGCACTTGTCTGCCCAAAAACTCATTCCTTTCGATCCGTGGAATAGCGAACCAATTTTGCGGAATGTCAACGTTATCGGCTCTACTAACGAAATTAACCCCGAATTAATAACAACTGCGAAAACAATTAATCTTGACTTGATTGAAGAAACGATCCAGAAATTAAACCTCAGAGAACTTAATTTAATCATTTTCCCAAATTGGCATCAGCCAGAAGAGTATCTCTCTGGCGAGTTGTCAGGAGTCATCAAAGCTGTTTTGGGTCATCGCGATCGCGATCGCATCACTCTACTGATAGACAGTAGCGAGATTGATGAAGAGGATGCTAACCTTATTTTGTGCAATGTTACCATGACTTTGCTGCTGGAAGAGGATTTAGATGTTGGCGAGGTGCCGGAAATTACCTTAATCGGACAGATGAGCGAAATACAATGGGAAATTCTCTGGCCCAGTCTCCGGGCTCGCATTGTATTAGAGCAAGAAAATAAACAGATGGCACACAGAGCAGGTAACTTACCGCATTGTAAAATAGAAAACTTCGCCAATATCAAATTATAAAAACTAAGTTTAAGCGGGTGCAACTATGAACAATAATGTTTTTCAATCGTCGTTCAACAGGATAATTCCACCTGAGATTAAAAATGATGGATTTTATCGGGCAATTCAAAGGATTGTTCAGAACGAAGATATTAAAACTGTCTTAGAAATTGGCTCGTCATCGGGAGAAGGAAGTACAGAGGCATTGGTGACAGGGATTCGGCCAAATCCGAACAACCCAACGCTATTCTGTATAGAAATTTCACAACCTCGCTTTGCTGAACTAAAAAAGAGATATGCTAATGATGATTTTGTCAAGTGCTACAACGTCTCTACTGTTTCTTTAGAAGAATTTCCCGAGGAAGAAGAAGTTATTAACTTCTACAACAACATTAATACAGGTTTAAGAGGTTACCCACTCGCACAGGTAATAGATTGGCTGCGAGATAATATAAAATATGTTGAAGAATCCGGGGTTGAGCAGAACGGCATCAAAAAAATAAAGCAAGAAAATAACATCGATATTTTTGATGTAGTGATAATAGACGGCTCTGAATTTACGGGACGAGGGGAACTCGACGAAATATATGGAGCCAAGTTTATTATGCTTGACGACATCGATACGTTTAAGAACTATCAGAATCATTGCAGATTACTTTCAGATTCCAACTATGTACTGGTAGAGCAAAATCTATTTTTGCGTCACGGTTATTCGGTTTTCAAGAAGACTGAAGCAACCGAAAAAAATCGCCAAGTTTCCGATATGCCCCTACATTTTTTCACAATCGTTCTCAATGGACAACCGTTTATTCGTTACCATATCCAAGTTTTAAAAGAGTTACCTTTTCAGTGGCACTGGCATATTGTTGAGGGTGTAGCAGACTTGAAGCACGATACAGCTTGGTCTTTAAACTCAGGGGGAAAAATTGCGGACGAAATTCACAACAACGGACGCAGTAATGACGGAACTGCTGAGTACATTGACGAACTGGCAAGACAATACCCTGAAAACGTTACAGTATATCGCAAACCGGCAGGTGTTTTCTGGGATGGAAAACGCGAAATGACGAATGCGCCATTGACAAACATTAGAGAGGAAGGTTTGCTGTGGCAATTGGATGTAGATGAACTGTGGACAGCCGAGCAAATTTGTACTGCGCGGCAGATGTTTATCAATCATCCTGAAAAAACAGCAGCTTTCTACTGGTGCTGGTATTTTGTTGGAGAAAATCTGGTTATTAGCACTCGCAATTGTTATGCTCAGAATCCTCAACAAGATTGGTTGCGTACTTGGAGATTTAGACCGGGAGCATTTTGGGTCGCACACGAACCCCCAATATTAGCGGAACCCAATCCTGACGGTTGGCGCGATGTGGCTGCGGTCAATCCTTTTTTACACGAAGAAACTGAAGAAGCCGGGCTAATTTTTCAACATTTCGCTTACGCCACAATAGAACAGTTGCGTTTTAAAGAGGAATACTACGGTTATGCTAATGCTGTTGCTAAATGGACCCAGTTGCAGCGGCAAACGAGATTCCCGGTTTGCTTGAGTCAGTATTTTCCCTGGGTGAAAGATTTAACGGCGGTCGATACTGCACAGGCTTGTGACATTCAGCCGATCGCGCAGAAAGAAAAAGATAGCAATACCTGGAAGTTTGTACAAGTGCCTCAGCAACAAAAGTCGGCCAAACCTCAAAAGCCATTTCCCCAAATAATTGTAGACGGCGTATTTTTTCAGCGCTATAAAACTGGAATTGCTCGGGTATGGAAATCTCTCTTAGAAGAATGGGTAGAAAACGGTTTTTCCGAACACGTAGTTGTTATTGACAGAACGGGAACAGTGCCGGAAATTCCCGGCATTCAGTACCGTCCTTTGCCTGCTTACAACTATGACACAGTGGATGCCGATCGCGCAATGCTACAGCAAGTTTGTGACGAACAGAGTGCAGACTTATTTATCTCGACTTACTACACAACTCCCCTATCAACTCCCTCTGCATTCATAGCGTATGACATGATTCCAGAAGTTGAAGGAGTAAATTTAATTACACCGATGTGGCGCGAAAAGCATTTCGGGATTCGCCACGCATCTGCATACATCGCAATTTCCGAAAATACAGCCCGTGACTTAGTAAAGTTTTTTCCAGATATTGCCTCAACTTCGGTAACCGTAGCTCATTGCGGAGTTAACAGTAAATTTGCACCAGCGAGTGCAGAGGCAGTTAATCATTTTAAAAACAAGTACGGTATATCAAAGCCATACTTTCTTTTGATCGGGCCTGGAATTGGCTATAAGAATGGAACTTTGTTTTTCCAGGCTTTTGCTCAGCTTGAAAGCAGACAAGGGTTTGAAATTGTCTGTACGGGGAGTGATTTGTTATTAGATACAAAGTTTAGAGACTATACATCAGGTTGTACGGTGCATATCGTACTGCAACTCAGCGATGAAGAGTTGATAGCTGCTTATTCCGGCGCAGTTGCACTGGTTTATCCGTCAAAGTATGAAGGTTTTGGCTTGCCTGTGCTGGAGGCGATCGCTTGTGGATGTCCAGTCATTACTTGTGCAAATGCGTCTATACCGGAAGTCGCAGGGAAAGCTGCATTATATGTTAACGATGCTGATGTTAGCGAACTGGTGAATGCGCTTTGCGAAGTGCAAAAGCCGGATGTTCGCAAGGCTTTAATTGCGGCAGGTCTCAAACAAGCGCAAAATTTTTCGTGGTCGAAAATGGCGAAAACGGTGAGTTTGGCTTTGATAGATGCAGCATTCTTGCCTCTAAAGCTGCGGTTAATCAATTTAATCGTTTTCCCAAATTGGCTAGCATCAGAAGAGACGATTTGCGAAGAATTTACACAAGTTATCAGGGCCATCGCCTTTCACCCCGATCGAATGAAAATGACATTACTTGTAGATACTGCCAACATTTCTAACGAGGATGCAAATCTGATTTTATCCAGTGTCGCTATGAATCTGCTGATAGAAGAAGATTTGGACGTTACTGAGTGTGCCGAAATTTCTTTGGTAGGACAACTGGAGGAAAAACAGCGGGAAGCGCTGTTGAGTCGCATCCAGGGTAGACTTGTCTTAGAGAACGAAAATAAACAGGCGATCGCAGCAGCAAAAGCAGAAAACCTTCCCTGCTGCGATCTCGCTAGCTTCAGTCGCAAGCGAGCCGTCCAATCAGAAACAGGAGATTGGCAGTTCATTTTACCAGAAAGTTTATTTCTCACAATTTATCAAAGACAAAATAATTTTAACGAAAACCCCCCAGCGATTTGCTACTTAGAATACCTCCAAAGAAACTGTCCGACTATCGATTTAGATACCTTGTCGAGCGTAGCTTCAATTCTTGAGAATACATCTTGGGAAGAACCTGTATCAGCGACGGATTTAAACAATTTTGCTGTAGTCGCATTGATAGAAGCAGAGCAGTGCCAGGAATCATCCCTCAAAGAAATATATATTAATACAGCTTTAGAAGCCTTAAAGAGTGCAGTAGATTTATACAATCATCCACTCTGTGCAGCTCATTTTGCTCTAATTCTTGCCCTGACAGGAGAATCCGATGAAGCAATTAAAGAAGCTTTTCATTTTTTGGTATCCCTTGGTATTCAGCAGTCTGCTGGCGGCTCACTAGAAAAAATTCCTCCAGCTCTTGTTTATCTGCCGCCGACTGCTAACAGTTTGAAGACGTACCAAGCAGAACAGCTAACTCAAATTTTACAAGCCGAAGACGCTCGCAGTCAATCGATATTATTGTTAATTGAAGCCCTAGGTCGATCGCAGATAATTTCTTACAATGAATTTGGAATGAGGCTGCTGCACCTAACGGCTCAAGTTTTACCAGATTCTGGTTCCATAAATTTAAAAATAGGAGTATACAGTCTGCTAAACGATCAATCGGAAGGAGTCATGTATTTACACCGTGCCAAACAAATTTCCTCGGATTCAGCACCCGTGCTGCAAGCTCTATACATCGCCTGTAAAGATTTAGAGCAGATAGAATATGCCCAGCAATGGCTAAATTTTGCTCGACAATTGAGTCAACAGCATCCTAATTCTCTAGAGTGGAGATGGACTGAGTTAGAAGTTAACAGTCCCTTCACTTACGTGCCTTTTGAAACTCAACTTTTATTAGCAGTTGAAGCGAGGTTTTACGGTTGTATAACCAGCAGCGTATTGATTGCCGAAAAAGACTGGTTTGAAAAAGAAATGGAATTTTGGCGCAGTGCGATCGCACCAGGCATGACCGTTATCGATGTGGGTGCTAATGTAGGAGTTTACACCTTTAGCGCTGCTCTGCGAGTCGGTTCCCAAGGCCACGTGGTGGCAGTAGAGCCTTTTTCTGGCTGCGTTAGCTATTTGCAAGAAACCTGTAGAATAAATCATCTAAACTGGGTGAAAGTTTGTGCCGGTGCTGCCAGCGATCGCTCTGGAACAGTTCGCTTATCTCTTTCCCCTGCCAGTGAATTAAACAAAATCGCCACTGGCGAAGCTGTCGCAGAAATGCAGCCAGACTCTTTTGAAGAAGTCACCTGCTTTACTCTAGACAGCTTGATTGAGCAGGAAAACTTGAGCCGAGTAGATTTCCTCAAAATAGATGTTGAAGGGCACGAACTGTCAGTATTGACAGGCAGCGACAGAATATTATCTGAATTTGCTCCCGTCATTATGTATGAAAATATTGTTGCCGGAAGTAAAGACAGCAATTTACCTGTTGCTGACTACCTTAGAGGGAAAGGATATCGATTATTCCGCTATCAACCTTACTTGCATAACCTAATTCCTGTAAACTCCGCCGAGGAGTTGCACGGAAACATGAATATCATCGCTTTACCCCCAAATCAAAGTTACCTATTAACTCAAGAATAATCAGTTTTGGAAAAAGAAGAGGATACTTTGAGTATGACATTTTTTATTGAAAGCTTACATAAAAGCGGTCATTTAGAACAAATTAACATGACAGTTTGTAATGTTGGCTGTCGTAAATTAACAAGCCAAGATGACTATGGAAGCCAGGGATGGAATATTTTTGCACCTCGGCTGACTATCTACGGTTTTGATGCAGATGCAGATGCTTGCGAAGCCGCCAATGCTGACCTTGAAGCACGACAAGTCAATTGGGCTGAAAAACATATTCCTCTAGCCTTAGCAAAGTCTGTAGGTGAATCTACACTTTATGTCACACAACATCCCATGTGCAGTTCGCTTTATCCACCGAATGAACCTTACTTGGAGCGTTTTTCAGGACTACCCGAACTTGTGAACTTAGATTTTTGTATAGAACTTGAAACCACCACTTTAGATGAGTTCTGCCAGCAGGAAGGAATTGATGAAATAGATTTCCTGCAAATTGATGTTCAAGGTGCCGAACTTTTGGTATTAGAAGGTGCAGGAGAAATTTTAAAACAAAGTATTCTAGCTGTTCAAGTTGAAGTCTCGTTTTCTAATTTATACTTAAATCAACCTTTGTTTGCAGATGTAGATATCTATCTCAGGAACCAAGGTTTTACACTATTTGACTTAACAGGTGCTCGCCGTTTCCGCAGCCATTCCCCTATTGGTTCAACACTCCGCGGCGGACAATTACTGTGGGGAGATGCGTTTTACTTCCGCGATTTAATTGGAGAAGACATTGATCCAAATATGACAACACCTGACAATATTCTTAAATTGGCTTGCATTGCCGATATTATGAATTTCCCGGACTACGCTTTAGAATTATTGGAATATCTGACTTTGGAACATGGCAATAACCCACAATATAACTTTGCCAACAATATCATTGAGGGTCTAGCTCAATTTCCCGAGCTAGTCAAGCAGGGACTAGGTTCCCTGCCTATCGTTGCCAGAATTCGGGATTATATTAGTGATTGTGATATTGACTCGTTTCAGAGTATAGCTTAATAATGCTAACTTTGGAGATAGATTTGCCACATCTGCTCGTATGCTTTTTCTATCTCTCGCGTAAACTGCTGGGCATTCCAAAGCGGAGAAGTTTGCCTTGACTGCCGCAGTTTCCACGAAATTTGTTGCCGCAAAGCAGCATCTTTCCCTAAGCGAATTCCCCATTCCACATATTCTTCATCAGTCCAAGCAATTCCCTCTGTTACCCCTGCATTCATCATCATAGTATAGCTGTTGCGTGCCGCAAATTGCTGCCCGACTCGCGTCACCAAGGGAATGCACATCCAAAGAGTTTCTAGAGTAGTTGTGGCTCCATTGTAAGGATAAGTATCCAGAACTACATCCGCAATACCTAAGTTAGCTCGGTGAACTTCCTCTGAAGTAACTGTTGGCAAAAATCGCAGACGATCACCCTCCAAACCCTCTTCTTCTGCTAGCTGGTTAAAAAACTGTTTAATGGATTTTTCGTCAGCCCCCCCTTTAATTAAAAAATAACTATTCGGCACTTCCTTCAAAATTTTCATCTGTAGTCGCGCTGTGTCATGATGGCGCTTGTAACCGCTCTGACTACTGAGATACACAATAGCATCGTTAGGAATCTTCAACTGATCGCGACGTAATGTTGGCACTCCAACTTCAAAACCATCCACAGCTATGTAAGTCTGGGGCAAGCGCCAGATTTTTTCACTGTAATAATTCTGAGCCGACTCCGGCAGCACGTATGGATCGGCAATAAAATAGTCAATTGCAGGCACTCCTGACGCATCCCAACCCAACCAAGTGACTTGAACGGGCGCGGGTTTCATGGCCATCACTTCACAGTTAATGTCTAGAGTAATGCTGTCGAGATCGATCAGAATATCAATCTCATCTTTATCGATTTGCTCGGCAACGTTGGTACTGACAATCCCGCACCGATAGGCTTTATCAACGTGATTGACATACCATTCTTGTAAAAAATGATCGGTATTAACATAATTGAGAAAATAAGCATGAATTTGAAAGCGATCGCGATCGTGGTGCTGAAACAGCCATCGCGCTAGCCAGCCCACAGAATGCCTTCTCAGGCAGTGGGACAAATAGCCAATCTTCAGTGGCTTAGCAGAAATGCCCCGGCTTTTTCGAGCTAAGTGTCGCTGTCGGTACCCCTCTATCAGCTCCTGGTTGTTGTTTTGAACGTTGAGTTGGCATAGTTGAGCCAATTGGTTGCTAATGTTTCTAGCATTTCTTGGCTCGTCCTGAAAGTATGGGTAAAAAAAGCTAGTAACAAATAAGTCGTCAACAGTCGATAAGTTAAGCGATGTCGGCTGCTCTGCTATCAGCAACTCCTGATCTGACTTGAGCCGCTTGAGTATCGCACAAGCTTCTTCCCAGTATCCGCCTGCACTCATCAACCCCCGCAAAATCAGGTGATTCGCATAAACTTTAGCGGGTAACTCTTGTATTAATGAATAGAAAAGCTTAGCTTTCTTTATCCCCTCATCGTATTCACCGACATTCTGATAAAAACAAGCCAAGTGGCGGACCATCTCTGGATGCTCTGCATCTAAACGCAAAACCAGTTCACCCAAGCGTATTGCTACTCTAGTTATTTTTAATATATAGCCTAGCTCGCAAGCGGTTTCTAATAAAATTCTGATATAAACTTGAGGTTCGCGGACATGAGCCAGACAAGCTTCTGCAAACTCCAGCGTTGACGGATGCGAGGGTTCGCGAGCCAAAACACTTTGCAATACTTGCATCAACAGACCTGCGTCAACCTCAATTGCTGGCTCTACCTGTAGCAACTCGATTAAGCCAACAGAAGTCAGTTCGTCTCCTGTAAAAGTCTCAAGCCGGATGAAAAGCTCAATCAAACGCAACAAGTTGCTAACATCCGCCGGATTAATTTCCCTTATATGCTGCCGAATTGCCCAAGCAACAGAGTAGTCTGACAAAACCTCCCGGCGCTCTGCTTCCATTTGCAGCACATCTAACAGTTGAGCTGTCCATTCCTCAACTTCTTCCGGTTCCCCGTCGGCCATGCCCAGCAGCCAAGTCGTTTGGGCTTCCATCTCTTGCCCCTGCAACAGCAACATCAACCCCAAGTGCCAGTAGTGGGACTTAGTTTCCGGCTCCGCTGCCATTGCCTGCTCGTAAAGGTTTGCAGCCTGAGTGCAATCTCCTTGGATTAGATATTGACGGGCTTGTTGCTGCCAATCAGCTAGAACAGTCGATGAAATGTTTTCTAAAGAGATTGTCATAGTAATAGTTATTAAAGATTTCCAGTTTTTATAAACCTCCTGAATAGCAATGGGTAGTGTAAACAACACTACCCACTTGCTTAAAAGATTCAGGTTAGGCTTGCAGGAAGAATCCCTGCTTTGATGCGTCTCCTACTTCGACACTATAGTATAGTTAGTGTTGTCGCAAGTTAGCTTACCAGCAGCAGCATCAGCAGGCGTATTTCCCAATGCTGGTATCTCTACACCAGCCTTAGCGCTCTCGCACAATACTGCCGTGCTGCTTTTGTCAACTGTGCCTGGTGCAGTAATCAGAGCTACCGATCCTATATACGATTTGAGTACAGTGCTTTGACCGTGCGCGACATTTCCAACCTGAGTGGTGTTTGAGTCAATAGCACCTGGTGCTATAACGCTGTATTTATAGTTCTCGGTTTGAGTTCTAATGCCCAGCCCCAGAACCTCCACGTTTGAGCCAAATTTACCGCTTTCAGCAAAATTTGCTTGCTGGGCACGGTTCATAGAACCAGCGTACTGCTTACCCTCTGATTGCTTGGCTTTGTTAGCTTGGTTAAGGAAGGAGGGCAAAGCAATAGCAGATAGAATACCGATAATGATGATAACGACCAGCAGTTCAATCAGGGTAAAACCCTTGTCCTGTCTTTTTTGATTGAGGTGTTGCAGGAATCTGGCTTTAAATTCAGTTTTCATTGGTTGTTTCTCCTAGAGGGGTGGGATGCTTGATTTCTAACTCTTGTATGTAACTTACCCACTTCTGCTCAACTTCATATCACTGTCGGCAAAAATGTTTTTAGCAGTCTCAGTGAAAGGTACACAGAGATCAAGAACGCTCCAAAAGCACGTACAGAAAGACTTCTAGGCTCATCAATAGTTCCTTGATTTCATTGAAGGCTCTCTCCTGATTCACAGGTTCCAGGGTTACAAGGTCTAGGGGTCTAAGCTTGAGCCAGCGCTCCGCTAACGATATCACAGGCTGCGCGCCCTCCCACAGAGGCAGCAAGCAAGCTGCCACACTGCTCTCTATTAAAATCGGCACTAAGGTTGGCGAAGTGACATAACGGCTAATCTCGAAGGAACTCTGGTTAGTGATAGATTTAATCAAATCTTCTTTTAACTGGGGAGTTCTGAGCTGAGGATGCAGATGCACCTTTGCCGCCTGCCAGTCAGCCACAGTCCATTCTGAAACTGGTACAAACGACTGAGCTTGGTTGGGAAGACCGCACCAAAAGTCTATCAAACGATGAACTGGATGTAAAAGTTCAAACAGGTGCAGCCGTTGTTCCACAGGAATGTCTGGCAAGCTCATTGCCAGAAACGCAGGTATGTTATTTGGCTCCTTGAACAAATCCGTCAAGTCCCACAATCGCCAACTCACCATGCTAATAAATTCTAAATCAGCATTTCTTAATGCTGAAAACACTTCAGGTACAGTATAGCCCTGATCTCCCAACAGCAAATAGTTAGCCAGCATCCATTCTTCGTTTTTTTCGGCTGGAGAACCCCATGTTCTTGCCTTAATAGCCACGTCATCTTTTAGGTCTTGGATAATTTCTTTTGCTAACTCTATTTCCATCTCTCTAGGATTATCATCCATTAATCCCATGATTTTGAATACTTTTTGAACTGCAAAGTAAGAACTTCGCTGGAGGGAGCTGTGGAGGTTGGTGCGAATAATTCCATCTGGTTTCAAAACAGATTTCATGGCTTGCAATCCGACAACTGCGTCTGGCAAGAGATAAAGCACCTCGTCACAGTTGATATAATCAAACTGCTGGTTTAAGCTAGGCAGTTCTTCAATTGACAGAGCATGAAACTCCATATTCTCAAAGCCGTGATATTGCAAGCGCTGTCTGGCTAGCTTAACAGACTCTTCGGATAAATCGATGCCAACAATTTTGGCTCCCGGATTTGCCTCTGCCAAAATTAACGATTTGTACCCGCTGCCGCAGCCGGCATCTAAAATAACTTTTCCTTCAGTTTCTATGACTTTCTGATTTCTTATATAGTAAGCTGTTACCAAATTATGCAGATAGAGAGTCTGATAGCTATTCTTAGGAGATGTCTCTAGGGGAATTCTAGGATAAGGGGCATTGTCAAATTGTTGACGAATTTTCTCTATTAACTCTGATTCTTGGGTATCCATTCTTAATCGCTCCTGATGTTGCTAAATTGTGCTGTGGTACTCCCTATTCTAAGATGTAAAGGTATCTCACCCGCGCATCGCCTGGAAAAAGCGATGGCCCCTACCTCACGTCCCAACTGCAAGCCCACCCGCAACACATACTTGCAATAATAGTCTGAAAACTGATCGCCTAACCAACTACCACGTCCATGAACACCAACATCAGCCCCATCCTCAAAGTATTCACCCTATCCGCCGCCCTTTCCCTGGCTATCAAGTACGCAGGGCCTAGCTTATCCATCCCCTCTACCGACCTCAACGCCCTGATCGCCGTCTTTACCCCCAGTATCATCCTAGCTGCTATCCTCGGCTGGCGATCGCGCCAACAGCCAAGATAGGGGCGCGAGCACCCCTATCGCAGCTTGATACTTTACTCTCAATCCTCCCTCTCTTCTAATATTTGATCCAGAAAACCAGAAACTGAAACAATCTTAGTATTGCCCAAAGTTTCTACCTCAGTAAAATCTCGATCGCCAGTTATTAAAAAATTTGCATTACCAGCCAAAGCACAAGCGAGAAATTTAGCATCTTTCCTATCCCTCGGAAAATCTACGTCAACCTCCACTTCAATCAACTGCGTTACCGTATCAAAAATCTCCCACCACTCTTCTATTACTTTCTGGCTTAGCTTAAACTTGGGACGTAACAAAACATCCTTATATTCCGCTATAATTTCTAGCGATACCAGCCACTTCCAGTCCGGGCGATCGATGATTGACTGAATCGCTTTTTTGGGCATCCGTCCCCTCAAAATCGCAGACACTAAAATATTAGTATCAACAACAATCTTCATTCACCTCTCCGGTAAGCTTCAATCTCCGCTGCAATCTCCTCCTCTGTAATTTCTTGAACCCCTGGTAGCGCTTGCGTTTTATCAAATAAATCCTTTACTTTACAAGCAATGATTCGGCGACTATTTCGCTCAGATAAAAGCCTTAACGCTTCTCTCAGCACCGCTTCTACATTTTCATATTTTCCCGTATCTAACTCAGATTGGATCAACTGTTCTAATTCTGGGTTTAAAACAACATTCATCGTCACTTTCCTGTTAAAAACTGTAATGTCGATCGCAATAACGGCAGAGACTTGGCATAATAATCTCAATGCCTAATTATACAACCAACTACCACGTCCATGAAGACCAACATCAGCCCCATCCTCAAAGTATTCACCCTTTCCGCCGCACTTTCCCTGGCCATCAAGTACGCAGGGCCTAGCTTATCCATCCCCTCTACCGACCTCAACGCCCTGATCGCCGTCTTTACCCCCAGTCTGATCCTAGCAGCTATCCTCGGCTGGCGATCGCGCCAACAGCAGCAGTAGAGACGCAATCAAAAAGTGCGCTCGATCTACAGTAGGTCTAAAGACTATGTTTTAGCCAAAATCTTAATTCCCCGTACAGCTATCAAAACCAAACTTGAGGGACTAACCATGATTCAAACCATACCGGAATTAGTAACATTCGATGAATTCATTGACTGGTATCCCGAAAATTCAGAACACCACTACGAACTACACAATGGAGAAATTGTTGAGATGCCAAAAGCAACAGGCAAACATTCTAAACTGACAGGTTTTCTTGTAGCGGATCTATACTTTGAAATCCGAAGGCTACAACTGCCATATTTTATCCCCAAAGAATGCGTCATCAAACCCATGCGCGAGGAGTCGGGATATGAGCCAGATATTATTGTACTTAACGAACAAACCATTGGAAACGAGCCACGATGGGAAAAATCATCAATTATCACGATGGGTTCATCAGTCCCCCTAATCGTCGAGGTAACTAGCACTAATTGGGGTGATGATTATGCCCTAAAGCTTGAGGCATATGAGTCAATGGGTATTCAAGAATATTGGATTATAGACTATCTAGGATTGGGCGGCAGACGGTTCATAGGCAACCCCAAACAACCCACTTTTTCGGTTTACCAACTAATTGACGGGGAATACCAAGTCAAACTGTTCAGAGGTGGCGAGGGTATTGAGTCCCCAACTTTCCCAGAATTGAAGCTGACAGCGCAGCAGGTGTTCGCCAAAGGGAATTGAGGAGGCTGCTTATACTGATGTCCGAGTAGGGGTATCTGATTAAAGATGCGATCGCGCGCATCTAAGGTATCTTGTATAAAGGCGATTCATCGCTTCTGGGCTGCAGAGCAATTAGCAAGCAGCAATTCCCCATACCCTATTCCTCAATCTAAAATCTAAAATCTAAAATCTAAAATCTAATGAAGCTAGGACAGTGGATGGGCTTATTAGCCCTCATCGCATCTTGTTACATCCTGTGGCAAATCAGGCAGGCCCTACTGCTGCTGTTTGCCGCCGTCGTCTTAG
Organism: Microcoleus sp. LAD1_D3; assembly: GCF_036702135.1. NCBI lineage: Bacteria > Bacillati > Cyanobacteriota > Cyanophyceae > Oscillatoriales > Microcoleaceae > Microcoleus > Microcoleus sp. LAD1_D3. Next base: position 55,036 of record NZ_JAUBSB010000040.1, read on the forward strand.
CCACAGCCTTAAACAGACTAGCACGCTACTTGCAAAAATTCGGACTCAAAAGATCGATCGCTGTACTCTTATCAGTTAGCTTCCTAATCCTCGTATTCGTAGGCTTATTCCTGATAATTGTACCGCCCTTTACCCAACAGTTTCAACAACTTACCCAAAGAGCCCCTCAAGGAATAGAAAGATTAAATCAGTGGATAGATCAATTTGAGAGTCGCTTTTCCGGACAATTGGGCCAGCGGCTACCAAATCTTGATGTTAACGACATCATGCAACAACTGCAACCTTTATTCAACCAACTCGTCGGCGGTGCAGGAGCCTTTGTCGGCAACACATTAGGCGTTATCCTCAGCTTTTTGCTCGTCATAGTTTTGACCTTGATGACATTAGCCGAACCTCTATCTTACCGCAAATCATTCATCCAACTATTTCCCTCTTTCTATCGGCGACGAGTCGATGGCATCTTAGATGAATGCGAAATAGCTCTCGGTCGATGGGTAATCGGCGCTCTCATTAGCATGAGTGTGATTGCTTTTTTGAGCTTAATTGGTCTGTCAGTTTTGCAAGTTCCCCTACCACTAGCTCACGCTGTAGTAGCAGGATTTCTTAACCTAATTCCCAATATAGGCCCCACTCTGAGCGTCATCCCCCCAATGACGATCGCACTTTTAGATTCTCCCTTGCAATCCGGTTTTGTCTTCATCCTTTACTTTCTAATTCAACAGTTTGAAAGCAACGTCCTCACCCCCTACGTCATGGCCCAGCAAGTATCACTGCTGCCAGCAGTAACATTAATAGCTCAAGTATTCTTTGCCACCTTCTTTGGATTTTTAGGCTTATTGCTAGCCCTCCCCCTCACCGTTGTAGCTCAAGTTTGGATTAGGGAAGCCCTAATTAAAGATATTTTAAACCAGTGGAGTGCCAGTCCTAAAACCTTAGCAGCAATCGATTCTGCTATCCATGAAAAACAAGACTCTATAGGAGTCGCCAAAAGCCTGCCAGAAAAATATTTACCAGAACAGAAACCTGACATTCCCGAGCGTGCAGAACATGACGCTCCTGACAATCAATAATTAAGGTTTGTAAGGACTGAAGTGTTTATTCATTCCCAGGTAGAGGACAGAAGTATTCACTAAAAAGTTAGGAAAATTGTGGTACGAACGCCATCAAATAACTATTTTCAAGCCTCGCATTTTATATCGCATCTCTGCCAGCGCTAAAAATCTGTTTAACCGTCAAATTTAACTGCGGAAATGTGGGCGATAAAACCCGCTCGTTCCCTCTAAACTGACAGACCTGATACTCACCGTCAACCAACTGGTAAACGGAAAAAGTAGGCTGTTTCGGATTGCCAATATAGCGTCGGCCGCCAAGTCGTAAATAGTCGGCAATCCAGTATTCAGAAATGCCCAAAGCTTCGTAATCACCAATTTGTATCCATAATCATCCCGCCAAGTGGTACTGACAAATTCGACAATTAGCCGGACAGAACTACCCATTGTAATGATAGATTCCTTTTTCCATCTCGGTTCGCTGTCCGTCCCTTGCCTGTCTAAAACGATCGCATCCGGTTCGTAACCAGATAGCTCGTTATCAGCTTTGACAACGCATTCTTTGGGAACGAAGTAGGGCAACCCTAGCCTCTCGATTTCAATCCCTAGCTTCAGGCAGAGGAAGCCCGCTACTTCTGAATGTTCTCCGGTTGCTGGAGGCATTTCAACAATAGTTCCATTGTGCAGTTCGTAACGGTTTACCGAATTTTCAGGATACCAGTCAATAAATTCATCAAACGTGACTGGTTTTAATATCGCTTGAGTCATGGCGATCGCCCTTTATTTGATTTATGATATTGTTATTGTATCCGTTATAATTTACATCTTGCCTCATTATCAAGAACAGGCATCTTGCCTGTTCCACGAAGAGTGAATTTTCTTGTGGAACAGGCAAGATGCCTGTTCATAAAAGGCTTATTGAGAAGGGTGCAACATCTCAGTTATAATATATTGCTTTTATCTCAAACAACCAGCTCGATCGACAATCCATCAATCCAAAATCAATCCAAAATCAAAATCAATCTAAAATCCCAAATCTAAAATATAAAATATATGCGATCGATCGACGAAATCAACGATAAAATCAGCCAGGGCAAAGCCACAGTCTGGACAATAGAAGAACTCAAAACTAGAGTTCAAGAAACCAGCATTACCCAAGCAGCCAAAGAAGTCGATGTGATTACCACCGGCACCTTCGAGCCGATGGAATCCTCCGGCGCCATCATCAACCTCGGCCATACCGACCCGCCGATAAAAATCCGCCAGTGCTGGCTAGACGGCGTTTTAGCCTACTCCGGCTTCGGAGCAGTAGACCTGTACCTGGGAGCCACCCAAGTAGCCGAAGACGGCGAAGAATCCCGGGAACGGGGCGGCGGACACGTCATCGAAGACTTAATAGCAGGCAAACCCGTACAATTGCGCGCCCTCGGACAAGTAACAGACTGCTACCCCCGCGCCTCCTTTGAAACCACGATTACCCGCGATACAATCAACCAGTTTTATTTATTCAATCCCCGCAACGCATATCAAAACTTTATTGTTGGCGTCAACGGGGGCGATCGCCCGCTGTTCACCTACCTCGGCCCCCTGCAACCAAACCTCGGCAACGCCGTCTATTCGAGCCTTGGAGCCATGTCTCCCCTGCTCAACGACCCCGACCTCCAAATCATCGGCATCGGCACCCGCATCTTCCTAGGAGGCGCCACCGGCTACATCACCTGGGAAGGAACCCAGCACTTCCCGCTGCAAAAACGCCAGCCCAACCGCACCCCCATCGGCCCGGCCGCTACCCTTGCACTCATCGGCGACGCCAAACAGATGAACTCCAAATGGGTGCGAGGCTGCTACTTCAAAAACTACGGCCCATCCCTGATGCTGGGAGTCGGCATCCCCTTTCCTGTCTTAAACGAAACAGTCGTCGCCAACTGTGCAGTATCAGACAAAAAAATAGTAGCGCCGGTGGTAGATTTCTCTATCCCCCGGCGCGTTCGTCCGACCTTCGGTTTAGTCAGCTATGCTCAATTAAAGACTGGTCGCATCCTGATAGAGGGCAAACCTGTGCGGGCCGCCCCCCTTGCGAGTATGTTTCTCTCCCGGCAAGTAGCATTGGAATTGAAGCAGCAAATTGAAGCGGGTCAATTTACCCTCACGGCCCCAGTTGCTCCCCTACCCACCGACAGAGTATTTCTCCCGCAAGATTTGTGGGGTGCACAAGTCCGGCTCGAATAAAGGATTTTAGATTGGCGATTTAGCGGTTGTAAATTAGTCTTGGACACACTAATCTAAAATCTAAAATCTAAAATCTAAAATTGGTTCATTCCTCGATCGGCTTAGGCTTCTTAACCGGCTTAGGAAGAGGTTCCTTCGGGACAGGCGGTGGTGCCGCTGCTGCGGACTTTATGGTAGGACGCCCTACAGGAGCACCGTCACCGCTGGGCCTAGGAGTAAACGGACGCTTCCCTCCTCCTTTGAAGCCACCGGGCGGCTTGCTACCAGGGGGGAATTTCCGCTTTTTAATCGGCAGCGCCCCAATATTATTAGCCTGCTCAATCATCAGACTGTCAGCTTTCAATTTGACGTGGAAATCCCAAAAAAACCCGATCGCCTTTGTTGCTAAATCCCCCTTGAGTTTCAACTTAAAAAACTTCATCTTGTCGTCATTCTTGCGGGGAGCTTGCTTGATTTTGACAATGACATACTTTTCTGCGTCTTGCGATTGATAAATCACCTCGCCTCGAATCGAAAAATATCCATCTTCAACATCAGGTTCCGAGGGCGGCAAAGATGCAGTCGATGCTTCGTCGCTAGTCTCCATCTCCGCTGCTTCCCGATTTTCCTCATCAGAGGACGGTTCGGGAGGTTTCTTGAGCGTTTCCGGCTCCCAAACTCCCATAATCTGGGCGTGCAAGTTGCCGTCTTCTTGCCTGGTGCGGGGATAGACCACCCACAGGTGTTCTTGTTCCAGATCCAGGTGATTTTTGACTAAACTCATGACTCTACCCAGCAAAACTGCGTCGATGGCAGTTCCGTCGGCAGCTATCAGCATACCCCGGGTGAATTGCTCTTCTGATTGCGTGTAGCGGCCCCGCACCAAACCAACAGCTCGGTACTGTCTGGGTTCGCTGGGCGGGGGAATGGGATGTTGGCGCATGACGGAGGGTATGTCCTCAGCGGCCTGACTTTCGTTAGCGGGAGGCTCGGCGTTTGCGGGCGGTGCGACTGCTGGGGCTGGAGTATCGCTCACAGGTGTCGAAGACGCTGCTGGCGCCGGGGGTGCAGGATCATTGCTGGGCTGGTCTTGTGGCTTTGTTTTGTCCTTGTCGAGGGCAGAACTGTAGCGTGGTCGTTGCAGCTTATCCTTGGACGCTGGGGCGTCTGTTGGCGTTGCCGGTTGATTTTGGTCAACAGGTGTAGCCAACGCCGAAGGCACCGAACTTTCGTCTGGTGTCTCAGGAATGGAATCTGTATCTTTAGGCGGATTGACGGCCAGTTCGCTGGGCTGAGCCTTGCGAGTTGAAGTAGATTTGGACGATTTGGAAGACCGGTTGGGAGAGGGGTTCATAAAAACTCCTTGCAGCGGAGACACATCCCTTAAGGGAAATTAGGAATAAACTGAAGAAACTGCTTTAAAAACTACTAGCACCTGACAGGCGGGCTTGGGCCCGGAGGTCTGGTTTTGACCCGTCAACGCCAACTTTCAATGCTACGAGTGCCGATCGGTTCACTGGCTGCTAAAATCCTTGCGAATAAGGACTTTGGGAGTTGCTGACCGATCGATCCTGCGATCGCGCTGATCTGGAGTTGCTGGCTAATAGCATTTAGGATATTCAGCTTGCCTATTTTACTTAATCCAATTACCTAACGGCCTGATCCGCCATATTTTCGGTAATTTTTAGCTTGACCAGACTAAATTGGACAGACACCGCAGTCCTTGGGGCTGCGGGTCTGAGTGTCCAAAATTGTTTAGCTAGCATGGAGTTGTGGGTCTGTTACCATATTAGCTGCAAGTAAAAGGCTGCTTTGTCCGTTCGGACTTTGAAGTTAAGAACTTTTATGGTTGCATGGATCTAGTTAAATGGCAGACGCCCCCGGGCGATGGGTTAATTCTTAGAAAATAGTAGATTTTAAGCTGGGATAGTTGAATTATGGAAAAAGCAAATAAGCGTCGTGGGTTGATTACTGTGGTGGTGGTGCTGGCGGTCATCGCTTTTGTGGGATTTTCTCTGATTCCGCCAATTTTGGACAGTATTCTCAAGGCAAACCAGGCGCAAAGTCGATCGACTCCAACGCCTACTCAGACAGCGCAGTCGGGGGAGAAGCAATCAGAGTTGCTGCAAGCTCAGGCTAGGGGGTACGAATTGGTTTTGCAGCGGGAACCTGATAATGTAACGGCTCTGCGGGGACTTTTGCAGGTGCGGTTAGAGTTAATCGGCCAAGGAGTGGGGGACATTAAGGATGCGATCGCTCCTTTGGAAAAGTTGGCTTCGCTAAATCCTGAGACTACTGAATACGGGATTTTGCTGGCTCAGGCTAAGGAACGCACGGGCGATCGCGAAGGGGCTGCTCAGGCTTATCGGTCTATTTTAGCGTCTAAGCCTGGGGAAATTAAGGCTTTGCAGGGGTTGGTAAATTTGCTGTTGGTGCAGCAACGGCCCGAAGCTGCGATCGGACTGCTGCAAGATACGCTTAAGGCAGCTCCGGCTGCAAATCTGGCGAAACCGGAAAGTGTTGATGTAACTTCAGTGCAGTTGATTTTGGGGCAGGTTTATGCTGTGCAGAAGCGCTACGAGGAGGCGATCGCAATTTATGACGAATCGGCTAAGGCTAATCCCAAAGATTTTCGCCCCACTTTAGGAAAGGCGATCGTGCTGAAGGACCAGGGCAAAACAGATGAGGCAAAAACGCTGTTCGATCAAGCTACTGAGTTAGCTCCTCCTAACTATAAAGACCAAATTAATCAGTTAGCTAGTGGCACTCCTTCGCCTTCTCCTGCGGCTGCTACGACTCCCGAACCGGCTGCTTCTCCTAGTCCAGAAGGTGTGCTACCGAAACCTTAAGGAAAGTTTTAAGTAAAAGAGTTTTGAGTTGTCAGTGAAAAAGTTTGAAGTTAAAAACTTAATCGTTTAAAATCAAAACTATTCGCTTTCTTCTTCATTACGCAGGACTTAGGAAAAGAAACCCGGTTTCTACGATAAATCTTGGTTGAACGACGACAGATACAGGTCGAAACCGGGTTTCTAAGACCTCGCGCCCAGCGTCCTGTTACCGATTACCAATTACTAATTAGGGCTTGCTGAAAAAGTAAGAAAACAGCATTTAGAAAGATGAATGAACTCGCGAATCCCTTGATAATATAA
>NZ_JAUBSB010000041.1:0-58735 GCF_036702135.1 Microcoleus sp. LAD1_D3
AAGCTTGCACACGCGGAGCGTTCAAACCATTCAAAGTCTTTCTCTGTCGAGGTTTTAGGCTTTTTCGGCAAGCCCTAATTATTGTTGTATGATAAACACCTTGGATTCTTTCTTTCTATTGCTCGAAAACCCATACCATTGACATACATCTTTAGGCATTCGTGCTTAAATTCTTGAGAGTAACCTTTATGGGGTTAGTAGCCTTCTATGAATTGCCTACCACAGTCAACAAAAAGATAATTTTGTTTACCTTTTTTAGGGCAATTTTTATTGAGATGTCTTGATTTACATTCAGGAAATTTCATAGGCTTTGACTTTTCGTTAATTGTTTTTGTCAATTTCTCTTTGAACTAATCATACCTTAGTTCAGTAACGCCGCCAATAAATATGGTTCACTTTAACGTTGCCTTTCAAGGCTTTAACTCCTTCACCGACATTACCCTCTCCCTGGCGAAAACTTTAGACCAAATGGGAATTCCTATTTCGGTCGAACCTTCAACAATAGCCTCTCATCTCAGCCGCAATTTCACAGCAGAAGAAAACGACCTGCTAGAGAAGTGGATGAACAGCACACCCTCAGATTTATTTCAGATCAAATGGTCTCATTACTGGAAACCTTATTTTTTAAAAGAACTCAACGGACATCTCAACTTAGAACTTTTTGCTATCAATTATGAATTCGCCAAAAACCATGATGATTATGATTACTGGATTTACGATGCTGTTAACACTTCATCCCACAAACTAGCAGTCAGCCAATATTCTAAAAACGTTTTAATAAAAGCTGGCTGTCCGGCGGCAAACGTATCAGTCATGCCTCTAGGTTTCAATCCTTTAATCTCGCAACTCTATTTTCCCAGCTCCCCAAAAAAACCAAAAGATGTAAAACATATTCTACACATGACCAATTCTTTTGATTTCTATAGATTTGGCACGGATCTGGCCGTTCAAGCTTTTTGGGAAGAGTTTAAAGATGATTCTAACGTAGAGTTAATAATCAAAGATGGAGGCAAAAATTCAGATGTTATAGTAAAACATCTCGCCAATATCGAAAAGCAGCTCGGCAAGTTAAAGGCAAAAATTATGATAATCCCTAAATTTTATAATAAAACCGAACTAGCTGATTTATACTTGTCAGCCGATGCTTTTTTAGCTCCCTTTCGCGGGGAGGGTTTTGCGATTAAAATTTTGGATGCCTTTGCAGCAGGTTTGCCCGTCGCGATGACTATGTACGGCGGCCCGACTGAGTACGCCAATGCTGATAACTGCTATCCCATTGCTTACGATCTAATCCCCGTCGGAAAGTGTTACGATACTCAGTATCTAGAAATCAGAAATGCTCCTCAGTGGGCAGAACCAAATGTTCAGTCTGTTCGCGAACAGTTGCGAAAAAGTGTTGAAGACCCGATGCGTTTTCAGGTAGCTCAAAAAGCTAGAGAGACGGCGGATTTATTTAATTGGGAAGCTGCCGCTCAAAAATTGCTAAAATTAATGCGAGAATTGTTTTAGGAGCGGAAATTATGGGACTCGAACGCAAAATGTTTAGGGGAATGTTTTCACCGGGGGAAGTGGTACGATTGAAACAGCCTTGTTTTACTCCCGGGCGATTGTTTGAGCCCGGAAAATATAACGCTGATGAGTTGCCGGATATCGCTTTTGATATGGGTTTGGTAGACCATTTGCCACCAGCAAAAGGCAAGTGTTCAGAAAATCTCAATGCCCAGAACCCGCCCGCTCAAAACCTTGAGGACTAAACTCCCATTTGCAGTAAGGACATCAGTCCTAACAATCCCCGTTTGTAGTAAGGACTTTAGTGCTGACAATTAAAATAATCAAAGACTCAAGTCCTGACTGCAAAAAAGATAAAGCCAATTTAACTATTTTGCTCTATCTGGGCAATTAACTCTTTCAAAACTTGACTAGCTTTATCGTTCTCAATCTGACAAGTTCCGGCATTCTGGTGCCCACCGCCGCCATATTTTAACATTAACTCCCCAATATTAGTTTTAGAAGTTTTGTTAAAGATTGACTTGCCAACTGCGAAAACAGTATTTTGTTGTTTCAGTCCCCAAAGTACGTGAATTGATATATTGCACTCAGGGAACAAAGCGTAAATTACAAAACGATTCCCCGCATAAATCACCTCTTCGTTACGCAAATCCAAAACAACTAAATTATTATAAACTTGGGCGCATCGCTGTATTTGCTCTTTAAATTTTTCTTCTTGCTCGAAGTAGAGGTCTACTCTTTCTTTTACATCAGGAAGCTGCAAAATTTCATCGATGGTATGATTTTTGCAGTAATCGATTAACTGCATCATTAACTGATAATTGGAAACCGTAAATTCTTTAAACCTTCCCAAGCCGGTTCTGGCGTCCATTATGAAGTTTAACAGCACCCATTCTTGCGGATGCAGAACCTCTTCTTTGGCAAATTGAGCGGAATCTGATTTGTCAACTGCCGCCATCATCGCCTCCGAAATATCAGGAAACTTTGCTTGGCCTCCATAATATTTGTACAGTACCCTAGCTGCAGAAGCTGCATAGGGATCGATGATGTGGTTGATTTTGATTTTCTCGTGTCTGAGAGTTTCGCTGAAGTGGTGATCGAAAGCTAGATGAACTCCCTCAACATAGGGTAAATTGGTGCTAATATCGTTATTTGTTATTTCGATTTTCCCATCCTGCATATCTTTAGGATGCACGAATTTAATCTCGTCGATCATATCGAGTTCTTTGAGCAAAACGGCACAGACAAGACCGTCAAAATCGCTGCGGGTGACTAATCTGTATTTTTTAGTGAGTGGCATATGCTTATGTGATGCGGAGGAACTGATCACCAGCTAATATAACGTATTACCCGATCGCTTTCCAATATGAACGCAGACCCTTACGCTTGGATAGAGAAATCCCTGGACACAGTTCGCCGTGCCCATTGGTATCGATCGCCACAATCGATCGATAGTTGCCCCGGGTCTGTGGTAAAGTTAGCAGGCCACAGGCTGATTAACTTTGCCAGCAACGATTATCTGGGACTTGCCGGCGATGACAGGTTAATTCAAGCTGCTATGGCTGCAACTAAGGAATTTGGTACGGGTGCGACGGGTTCGAGGTTGGTCAGCGGACACCGCGATTTGCACCGACAGCTAGAACAAGCTATTGCTAATTTAAAACAAACTGAAGATGCTTTGGTATTCAGTTCGGGATATTTGGCGAATCTAGGGGCGATCGCATCCGTTGTCGGCAAGCGCGATTTGATATTATCTGACAAGTACAACCATTCGAGCCTGAAAAACGGAGCCACACTCAGCGGTGCAACTGCCCTAGAGTACAGTCACTGCAATCTTGAGGATTTAAAGGCCAAGTTAGAGCAAAATCGCGCCAGATACCGCAAGTGTTTAATTATTACCGATAGCGTCTTTAGCATGGATGGGGACTTGTGTCCCCTACCGCAGTTGTTAACTGTGGCAGCAACATTTAACTGCATGGTATTAGTAGATGAAGCTCACGCTACAGGAGTTTTCGGTGCTAGCGGTGCCGGTTGTGCAGAACATTTCGGGTGTACGGGAACACCGCTGATTCAAGTGGGGACACTCAGCAAAGCTTTGGGAAGTTTAGGTGGTTACGTTGCGGGCTCTGCTGCTTTAATTGATTTTTTGCGTAATCGAGCTGCGAGTTGGATTTATACTACAGCATTGACGCCTGCTGACGCGGCGGCTGCTTTGGAAGCTGTGAGAATTGTACAGCAAGAACCAGAACGCCGAGTTCAGTTGCGACAAAATATCGAAACTTTCAAATATTGGGCGATTACCAATCACCAATTACCAATTACCAATTCCCTCTCCCCAATTTTCAGTCTTCCGTTAAAAGATGCAGCCTCCGCTTTAACAGTCGGCAGCAAACTCAAGGAGATGGGTATTTTTGCTCCGGCTATTCGGCCTCCGACTGTAAGCGTGAGTCGAATTCGGATTTCGCTGATGGCAACTCACGAGCTCGCACACCTTCAGCAGTTGGTAGAGGCACTGCTGCAAGTTTTAAGTTTTGAGTAAATGTTGTGAGACGGGGAGAATTTCTACTTCTGCCTTCTGCCCTCTGCAGCTCTAGCTTTCGGCCTTCTGCAGCTCTAGCGCTCTGCCTTTTTTTTGATTGTCAAGATATCGCTATTGACTTATGACCAATCTTATACAGGAGTTTTGTCGATCGGTCAACAACTGTAAATTTTTTGTAAATTTAGATACTTTTTGGAATTTAGCGCTATATTAGAGAAGTAGCAGGTACACCAAATTTAATATAAGGAACGTCCACCATGAACACAAATCGTCAAAACGTAAAAAAAGTAGCAGAAACCCACCGCGCTAACATTCACAAGCAACTGATGCACCGCATAGAAGTAGCGAGATCCAGTGGGAACCAAGATTTGGTTCGGGTGCTTGAAGAGGAAATGAGACAGCTTTAAAGAAGCTGCAACTAGAATTTGCCTGTAGTTTGGTTTAGAGGGTTGTGCGAGAAATGCAGAATTCCGGCAACCGCTACCTGTGAAGTTTTGACTCCTCTCTTAGTTGGTAGGAAAAGCCCCGGTTTCTTGAAGAAACCGGGATTTTTTATTGAGAAGAAAGAAATAAAGAAACAAGAGGGAAAAGTCCTGGACGCGCAAACTTTATCTGTAGGGTGCGCCTCGGCCCCCAGAGACTCTACAAATAGGGCAGTGAACCATTTTTTGCGTAAGTTATTAAGTCAGAAGGAAGAGGGAAGAAAAGAGAACAGGAGTTATACTGCATTCCTTCTATTTTTATCTGTAGTAAACTGCGCCGAGGCGCGCCCTACGAAGAACTACAGGACTTACCCTACTGGCACAGGATGAGGGCGCGCCCTCACCCTTCACTTTAAGCAGTCCGGGGCACTGACAAGTGGACTGTCGCGACTAACGACAAACTCAATAAGCGCACGAAAGACGTACACTCATGTGTGTGCTATTCGTTGGAAAATTGAGGAATTACAAGCGGGAACTCAAGCAATTAACCGAGAGACAATCTTGGCGCTGCCATCAATCTATAATTCAAACCAATCATATTGCTTGCCATGAACTTGTGTGGGTAGGCGCTCAAAAGTTTAGCCGAGAAAAATGGTCAAATAATATATCAAATTAAACCTGGGTTGCTATTAAGTTATTTAATTCAGCAACTAAAACTTCCCGTTCGATGTTTATTGTCTAATTTTTTGGTGCTGGTAAGTAGGTAGGCGCTGTAAGACGCAACTATGTAAACGATTGTAAAGTATGCAAATGCTCTAAGCGTGGTTGACTGAGCAATGTTTTCCTACTGTTACATTGTTTAGTTTAATCCCACCTACCTACTTACACTGAGCTGTGATAGTTGCGTAAGTCCTGGTAATATTGAAGACGGATTGAGATAGATTTTCATGGTTGACTGGGAAAGGTAGCTTTCCCAAAATTTTAAGACTAGCAAAAATGCTTAACCGAAAAAGTTAAAAGCTATAAAGCTGAACATCAGGGTAGCGACCGCAAAATCCCCAAAATAATAGGTAAAACTGATGGCGACAGGCATCCGACACCAGCCGGAAAACGGCTACCACTCAGAACCAGCTCAGCCTTCCCCAGGAGAAAGTCTCAAGAGGCGAGAGCTCATGCGTCTACCCCGAAGCCTGAGTGCCGTCGAAACATCAGGCTTTGGCCTCACAGGTCTCGCTAATTGGTTTACCATCGCCACAGCCATCCAAGCAGGGATGGGGCCTAGCGCCATCTTCGTCTGGTTGCCCGGTATCCTGATGGGCATAATGCTCAATCTACAGGTAAAACGCATCGGTGAGTATTTCCCAAACATGGCTGGGGGAACGCCCAACTATACCGCCCGAATGCTGAAAAATTATCCCGGTCTGGGAAGCTATGCAGCGATCGGCTACTTTTTAAGCTGGGTATCAACACTGCCAATTTCTGCGATCGTACTGACCCAATTAATCAAAGTCAACCTCAATAGTTTAGGTTTTAGCTGTCCTGAAACTTTACTAAATATTACCTTCACGCTCCTACCCTTCATTTTGACATTCAGTGGCACTCGCGCCTTAAGTATTCTGCACGCCTTTTTCGTGTTACCGACAGTCGGCGTACTATCCGTTTTTTCCATTCATGGTCTAATTTGGTTAGCTTTTTCCCCAAACAGTCCCGGCTTTTTCCCCGCCATTTGGCCGGAATTCACCTTTATTGACTGGGCTAAATGGTTTTACTTTGCTACCTACATCTTCTACTGCTGTGACTCTGCCGCTAGTTTCGTAGCGGATAGCCGCAACCCTACTAAAACCTTGCAGTTTCTCAAAATTTCCGCACTAGGGATGCTGCCTGTGATTTTAGGAGGTTCCTGGGTACTGATGCGCTTGGCTACTGCTCCTGGTCTGAAAGATGACGTGTTCTTGAATGTATTAGCTGCCTGTCAGGTATTATGGGGGCCCTGGGTTCCCACCCTTGTCACCTTTCTGGTAGTCGCAAGCTGTCTTCTGAGTTGCGCGACCATAGTTTCCAACTGCCCCCGGATGCTGTATCAACTTGCCGTAGATGGGCATATTTCGCCAACATTCGCAGTTGTATCCCGCCGGGGTGTATTTGGATTTGGGCTGGTCTTTGTTTTGGTTCTCAGTTTAATCTGTCTAGCTTGGGGAAATGTACCTCGCCTTGTGGCGATTACTAATGTTGGCTTGGTTGTCTGCCTGATGATGTTCCATCTCTCACTATGGCTCCGGCGGGATCAGCCTGAAGTTCGGTGGCCTGGGTGGTCGCTGGGTTTTTTCGTAGTAGATGCGGTGGTTCTGGTGGTGGGAGGCTTGGCTTGGGGCTGGCAAGACTTTATCATTGGGTTGTTTTTTCCCCTGGGCGTTTTAGCAGTGGAGGCAGGGATAAGTCGCATTGCTTTTGCCCCTTTCCATCCGTCGTGGTGGATTCGGCTTTACCGCAACACAAGCAAGAGCAAAATGCCAGATTTTGTGGCGTTTCAGGTTGTAATTTTGATCTTGCTGATTGTGAGCGCCGTCTCTGTCGGCTGGATTTTTGGCTTCAAATTATATGCTAACTCTACTGTTGGCTTGAATTTATTCGTAGTGCTACTGGTGACAGTTGCTTTTATTGGGGTGGCAGTTGCCTGCTGGACAAGCTTACCCCAGGTCGTCTCAATGGACGAGGCGCGAGAGGGAGCAGAACAGCTGTTTATCATTGCCCTAGATGCGATTGTAGTGCTAGATGAAAATGGTGTCATTCGTCAGACTAATCCCGCTGCTGAAAGCGTCTTCGGAATAAAGGCTCGTGGGCTAATTGGGTCTCACCTAAACAAATTACTACCCGGATTAGGGGTTCAGCCAGAGCAGTGGCTCAGTCGCAGCGAACAAACTTTCAATTTTTATGATCGTAGCGCGCGTATTCTGGAAGTTGCCATCTCCGACCGATTCTCTCAAGGCGCTTCCCTTTCCAATCAGGATCTGCAACAATATGTGGCGATCGTCCGCGATATCACCGATCGCAAACAAGCCCAGCAAGCACTGCAAAAAGCTAATGAGGAACTAGAAATCAAAGTCGAAGAGCGTACATCTGAACTCACCCATACTGTGGAGCAATTGCAGAATGAAATTGAAGAGCGCCAGCGAATCGAAGAAAATCTCAGAGCTATGCAAAATCAAATTATCGTCCAAGAAAAACTCGCTTCCCTGGGCAGTTTAACAGCAGGAATTGCCCATGAAATCAGAAATCCCTTAAACTTTGTCAACAATTTTTCAGAAGTTTCTGCTGAATTAACCGAAGAACTTTTGCAAGAAATTGAAAATCAAACAGAACGTTTAGAACCCGATAGCAGGGAGTATATTACTGAGCTATTAACCGATCTAAAAGCTAATCTCCAAAAAATCAATCAACACGGTCAAAGAGCCGACAGAATTGTCGGCAATATGCTTTTGCATTCTCGCGGACAAAGGGGTCATTGGGAAGCCACAAATATAAATAGTTTATTGGAAGAATATGTCAATCTAGCCTATCACGGGATGCGAGCCAAGGAGGCTGCTTTTAACATGATCATCGCCAGCGACTACGATAGTGATATTGGCAAAGTAGAAGTCGTGCCACAAGACATTTCCAGGGTTTTTCTTAACATTATTAACAATGCTTGCTATGCAGCCCATAAAAAGAAACAAGAAACAGGAGAAGAATTTTCACCTCAGCTTGATGTCAGAACTAGAAATCTGGGCTCGGCGATTGAAATTCGCATTCGCGATAACGGCCCAGGTATAGACCCAGATATCTTCGATAAAATTTTCAATCCCTTTTTTACTACAAAGCCAGCGGGGGAAGGTACTGGTCTAGGTCTCTCTATCAGTCACGATATTATCGTCCAGCAGCATCGGGGAGAAATCAAAGTGGAAACAGAAGCAGGAAATTACACAGAGTTTATCATCACATTGCCGAAAAAAATAGCCGAAGTTAAGGAGTTTAAAAAATGAAAGTAATGGTTGTAGACGACGAGGAAGATATTCAGTCTTTGTTCAAGCAAAAGTTTAGAAAAGAAATCAAAGCAGGGCAAATTGAATTTCATTTTGCCCTGTCGGCAAAGACTGCATTGGACTACTTGGAAAACCCGAAAAAAGCGTCTATTGTCTTGATTTTGTCGGATATTAATATGCCAGGGATGAATGGGCTAGAATTGCTCAGAATTATCAAACAAAAGTTTCCAGATATCAAAGTTTTTATGATTACCGCTTATGGAGATGAGACAAATTATCAAACCGCGATATCTTATGGATCTGATGACTATATTACTAAGCCTGTTAATTTTGAGACCCTGAAAAATAAAATAATCAATTTGGAGTAAATTCACAATGAAACATAATTGGTAATTGGTAATTGCTACCTTCCCCATCCTCTCCATCTTCCTTCTGCCTTCTGGGTTCTACTAGCAACTGAAAGACTAATATGTCAGCAAAAATACTGTTTGTAGATGACGAAGAAAATTTAGAATATCTAATTTCCCAGGTATTTAGAAAAAATATCCGCACGGAAGGATGGCAGCTTTTTTTTGCCCATAATGGTGTAGAAGCGCTGGAAAAATTGAAAGAACACCCGGATATCGATATAGTATTGACCGACCTTAATATGCCTGAAATGGATGGTCTGACTTTACTATCTAGACTTAATCAAATAGACCTACCCCTCAAAACAATAGTTATATCAGCCTATGGCGACCTGAAAAACATTAGAAATGCAATGAACTTAGGTGCCTTTGACTTTCTAACCAAGCCGATAGATTTGGAGGATTTAAAAATTACCATCAACCAAACGCTGCGTGACGTGCAACACTTAAAAGAAAACCAGTGCTTGCGGGAATCAGAAGCCCGTGCTAGAGAACAAGCTCAGGATTTACAACAAAGTCTGCAAGAGCTAAAAAAGACCCAAGCTCAACTAATTCAGACCGCAAAAATGTCTTCTTTGGGTCAATTGGTTGCGGGGATGGCCCATGAAATTAACAATCCCGCTAACTTTATCTATGGCAATATTAGCCACGTCAGTGATTATATCCAAAAGCTATTGCACCTGCTACATCTCTATCAGCAGCAGTACCACCCACCCTGTTCTGAGATTGAAGCTGAAATCAAAGCCTTAGATTTAGAATTTATGATAACAGATTTATCCCAAATCCTGGCTTCGATGAAATGTGGTGTTGACCGTATTCACAAGATTGTTTTGTCTTTACGCAACTTTTCGAGGCTGGATGAAGCTAACATAAAGTCTGTTGATATTCACGAGGGGATCAAAAGCAGCCTGCTGATTTTGGCTCATCGACTTCAAACAACGACAGCGCGTCCAGAAATTCAAGTGATCCAGGAGTACAGCAATCTGCCTTTAGTAGAATGCTATGCAGGAGAACTAAATCAGGTGTTTGTTAACATTTTTTCTAATGCGATTGATGCTTTGAATGAGTACAATAAACAACAGTCACTAGATGACATCTTCGCTCCTCAACTCACTATTACTATTCGCACTGTTCTGCTAGAGGAAAACTCCCGTGTTGTCATTCAAATTCGGGACAATGGGCGG
Organism: Microcoleus sp. LAD1_D3; assembly: GCF_036702135.1. Classification (NCBI taxonomy): domain Bacteria; kingdom Bacillati; phylum Cyanobacteriota; class Cyanophyceae; order Oscillatoriales; family Microcoleaceae; genus Microcoleus; species Microcoleus sp. LAD1_D3. Next base: position 10,081 of record NZ_JAUBSB010000041.1, read on the forward strand.
GGAATGACCGCAGACGTGAAAGACCGCATTTATGAACCTTTTTTTACTACTAAGCCTGTAGGTCAGGGTACTGGTTTGGGTCTCTATATCAGCTACCAAATTATAGTGGAGAAGCATGGGGGCGAATTGAAGTGTGTTTCAGAGGTGGGGGAGGGAGCGGAGTTTTGGATTGAAATTCCAATCAGACAAACTAAGGCTGAACTTGAGTTGAGCTAATAATTTTGCCTCTACCCAACAAGAAAGCCTATTACAGCCGTCCGGTTGGCAAATGTATAAATCAGCCTTTTCATTACTCCTGCAATAATCTATAATAGACATTAAAGTATATAAATATTATGCGGTTAAGTTAATTAATCAAATAATTAATCAAAGGAGAAAAAATGTCGTATACAACCGAAAGAGTTCGCAATATGCCAGCTAAAATATTATTTGTGGATGACGAACCCGATTTAGAATCTTTAATTTCCCAAAAATTTAGAAAAAAGATCCGCACAGGAGAATACGAAGTTTTTTTTGCACATAATGGCGTAGAAGCGCTGTCAAAGTTGCTAGAACAGCCGGATATAGATATTGTACTGACAGACATTAATATGCCAGTCATGGATGGTATGGATTTACTAGCGAAACTTAACGAGCTAGTTACTATGGTCAAAACAGTAGTTATATCTGCTTATGGCGACTTGGGAAATATTAGAAAGGCAATGAATGGTGGGGCCTTTGATTTTTTGACTAAGCCTATAGATTTTCAGGATTTAGAAATTACAATTAACAAAACATTGTCCCATGTGCAACAGCTAAAGGAAAACGAGCGCTCCCGCCAAGAAAGAGAGGAGAAATTGCGACAATCGGAAGTGCGAGAGCGAGAAAAAGCTATCCAACTAGAAATCGCAATGCAAAAGTTACAGCGTACCCAATCTCAGCTTATTCAGACTGAGAAAATGTCTAGCTTAGGACAGTTAGTTGCTGGTGTTGCCCACGAAATTAATAATCCCGTTAATTTTATCTATGGCAATTTAACTTATGTTAATGAGTATACTCAGCAGCTATTGGATTTAATCAACCTTTACGAACAGCACGATGCCCATAATCACCCTGAAATCGAAGCTTTAATTGAGAAAATAGAGCTGGAATTTATCAGAGAGGATCTGCCTAAAATGCTATCTTCGATGAAAGTAGGGGCAGAACGTATCCGTCAGATTGTGCTGACTTTGCGAAACTTCTCGCGGCTTGATGAAGCTGAGATGAAACCCGTTAATATTCACGAGGGCATCGACAGCAGTATAGTCATTTTGCAGAGTCGGCTCAAGCCTAAGCCGGATTGTCCACCTATTCAAATTATTCAAGAATACGGAGATTTGCCGAAAATAGAATGTTATGTCGGTCAGTTGAATCAGGTATTTATGAATTTGCTGAGCAATGCGATTGATGCCTTGAATTACTATGACAAAAAACGCAGCCCGGAGCAAATTAAAAACGAGCCTAGTATGATTACGATTCGTACTTCTATGCTGAATCAGGATTGGGTAAGAATCAGTGTTAAAGACAATGGGCTGGGGATAACAAGCGAGGTAAAAACGCATCTGTTTAGTCCTTTCTTCACAACTAAACCTGTAGGTCAAGGCACTGGTTTGGGATTATCTATTAGCTATCAGATTGTGGTGGATAAGCACGGCGGAGATTTGAAGTGTTTATCACAGCGAACAGAGCGGGGTGCAGAATTTGTGATCGAGATTCCCATTAGGCAGAATAATCGGGTAGAGATGAAGGAAACTTAAGGGGAATTAAACAAAAAATCAAGGGAAAGTCTAGTAAAGTCTATAATTGCGATCGCACTTCCCCAATTTCTCTGTGATTTCTGAAGTCCCCCAAACACCGAACGACCTAGCTGAAGCCCTCTATAGTAGATTTTGAATCAGTTGTCAATTTGTCAGTGTCCGGGACTGGTTAAGGTGAGGCGTGAGGGCGCGAGCACGCCTTCACCATCTGCCAGTTGCGTAAGTTTTGAACTAATAATTAATGACTAATGACTAATAATTATCTTCCTCCGACGACGACATTTTTAATCCGCAAATGGGGGCCGCCGACGCTTACTGGTAAACCACTCTGGCCGCCTTTACCGCAACCCCCGTAGGCATAAACCGAGTCGTTTCCTATCGACTCAATATCCTTTAAAGTCTGAAATACATTGCCGCTTAAAGTGACATCGCTCACCGGTTCAGCCAATTTGCCGTCGCGAATCATGAACCCTTGAGCCGCCGCAAAGGTAAACATTTCGCCGTTGGTTTGTCCTCCCAACATCCGCACTGCATAAACTCCTTCGTCAATGTCGGCAACCATTTCGTCAAAAGAATGTTCGCCAGATTCGATCGCAGTATTAGTCATCCGCACCAAAGGCATAAAAGTAGCGCTCAGAGCCCGGGCATTTCCCGTCGGACTTTCGCCCATTTTGCCCGCAGTCTCGCGATTGTGCATCCGAGCGGCTAAAACTCCATTTTTAATTAAATGCTTGCACTGAGCCGGCACACCTTCGTCGTCGTATTTCAAAGTTCCCGGCAATCCCGGTACAGTTGCGTCGTCAATTACATTCAATTGTTCGATCGCCACAGGCTTGCCCAAAGTCAACAATTCCTGCATTTTCGGGTTTTCGTAAATGCCGTCTGCTTCCGACAAATGCCCGAAAGCTTCGTGAATAAAAACCCCCGACAAATAAGGGTCTAAAATCACCGGATACTGACCGCCTTTCACCGATTTTGCCTCTAGTTGGCCAACAGCTCGAACGGCAGCACTCTTAACACGATCTTCAATATTTGTCAAGACATTGTAATCCGATCGCGAGTGAATCGACTCAAACCCTTGGCGGACAACACCGCCCTCGCCGCGGGCGATCGCTCCGAAACGCCCGGTCACGTCCAAGCGCTCTTGAGCGATGCAAGTACCTTGAGAATTCACAAAATAAGTAATCCCAAATCTGTCGCTGTAACCTGCCATTGTCGTCTGAATTCGCGGGTCATAATCTAACAGCAACTGATTGTAAGATTCGAGCAATTTCCGCTTTTCGGCTAAAGTAATAGAGCGCGGATCGCGACCCAATTCCACCGCTACATAATCTTGAATCGGGGTGACATCTGCTAGTAGAGTTTTTTCGCTGCCAACCAAACGAGATTGCACTACAGCTTCTTCAATGCGGTCTTTTAACTCAGCTAAACCGTTAAAAGTTACAAAACTCCAGCCGCCTTTGTGACAGGCGCGAATGCCGCCTGCGAGACTAAAACTGCGGTTGACAGCATCTAACTGAGGGCCGCGAAAACTAATCGCAGTTGACTCGCTTTGTTCGAGGCGAACTTCTAGATAATCTACGCGATCGCGGTAAGGTGCGATCGCTTCCATCAACTGTTCTTGCATCAAATTGCCCCTATGAATGATTAGCCGTAGCGCTGAAAAAAATTATTGCTAACCTTATTTTAGCTAATAACTCCCGTCTTTCGGGTGCGCGCTCCCCCCCCGGTGTGGTGCGGGAGCATGGCGCGCCCTACCCGAGCAAGGAGGAGTCAACCAATTTTAGATTTTAGATTTTAGATTTTAGATTGATCCCGTCCTGAGCCTGTGAAGGAATGAATCCGGGGGCTTATGATCACATTACTTTCGGTCAGTCGATTGTAGATTTAAAACTTTTTCCATAGAATTGATGATTAGAGGCTTACACATCGCCGACGTTCGGCGGGCGTCCTAGAACACAAAAAACTCGCGCCCGCTTGCGAAAAGCCCGGTATGCCGCAAATCTGGCATTTGCCTACAGAAATCAAACTAAACTAAATCTATCTAAAGATGTAAAAAATATACCTTAACCGCCGGCAGATGGAATACTTTAAGGTGAAAAAATTCCAAATTTCACCGTATTTAGCAGCAATTTCGGCATCAATAGCAATTTTGGTCGGAGTTGGCATTTTAGATCGATCAGAACAGCGGCGGTTTTTTCAATACAACCGCGCTAGCACCCTCGATCGGCTCAGCACAGTCCGTTCTAAGCTAGAAGGCTCTTTAAATTCCCGGCTATTTCTGATGCGGGGTTTGGTGGCTTACCTTTCCAACAACCCAAATATCACCGAAGCCGAGTTTGCAGCGACGGCGAGAATTCTGGTGGCACAGCAACCGGGCATTCGCGCCATAACTTTAGTTAAAGGCACGACGATCGCTTACATTTATCCGCGGGACGGAAATGAAGCGGCGATCGGCATTGACTTGACGGCGCTACCTGAACACAGGCAAATGGTCAAAGATGTCATCAACACCAGAAAAACTTTGCTTGCCGGGCCCGTAAAATTATTGGAGGGGGACTTGGCGTTCATCAGTCGATCGCCCATTTTTCTCACACCCTCCGGTGCCGAGCCCGAAACAGGAGTCTACTGGGGCTTGACAGGTCTGATCATCGACAAAAATTCCCTGATTGAGGAAGCAGGACTCAACGACTCCTCAGCGAAGCTGCAATACTCTCTGCGGGGCCAAGACGGGAAGGGAGCATCCGGCCGAGTGTTTTTCGGTGACGGGTCAATTTTTCACCACAATCCCGTGATGCTGGAAGTGACTTTGCCCAACGGTTCCTGGCAGTTGGCAGCAATTCCGGCGGGAGGATGGCCTGCGAATTCGCCGTTTCGGGGCTGGCTGCTTTTTGGAGGCGGCTTGCTGGCACTTTTGAGCGGGGTGGCGGTTTTTAGCTGGGTGTACGGCCGTGCGAAACTGCGTTCCAGCGAAGCTAAGTATCGGCAACTCGTTGAGAATGCTAACAGTATGATTGTGCAGTTAGACAGTGAAGGCAAGATTACTTTTTTTAACGAGTGTGCTGAAACTTTTTTCGGGTATTCAGAAGCAGAAATCATCGGCAAAAGTGCGATCGGCACAATTATACCGAAAACAGATTTATCAGAAAGTGGCCTGGCGGCAATCATTCGAGACTGTTTGGCACAGCCGGAAAAATACTTGCAAAACGAAAATGAAAACATCCGCCGCAATGGAGAAAGGGTGTGGATAGCGTGGACAAATAAACCTTTACTAGATGGGAAGGGAAATTTGGCAGGAGTGCTTTGTATCGGGACGGATATTAGCGATCGCAAACAAGCTGAAATCGCCCTGCAAGCTTCTGAAGCGGAACTTCGAGCTTTGTTCGCTGCCATGAACGACGTAATTTTCGAGGTCGATATTGAGGGACGGTTCCTGAAAGTTGCTCCGACCCATCCCCAATTATTGTACAAGCCGACGGCGGAATTTGCCGGTAAAAAAATTAACGATTTATTCGAGCCCGAAATGGCAGAATTTTTTCTGGACCAAATTCGCACCGCCCTCGCTACAAATCAAACCTGTACTTTTGAATATAACCTGGAAATTGCCAGCTTACAAAAGTGGTTTGCCGCTACCATTTCGCCAATGAAAGAAAACACGGTTCTGTGGGTTGCCCGCGACATTACGGAGCGCAAGCAAGCTGAAAGTTGGTTGATCGGTCAAAAACAAATTTTAGAAATGATTGCTAAGGGCGCTCCTCTTGGCGATACTTTAAATACCTTAGTTGAAATTATCGAACAGCAATCTAGAGATGTCATCGGTTCGATATTGCTTCTAGCTCCAGATGGCGAACATTTACTGCATGGAGCCGCGCCCAGTTTACCCGACAGTTACAATGCTGCTATTCATGGCAGAGCCATCGGCCCGGATGTAGGCTCCTGCGGCACTGCTGCCTTTACCCGCCAACAGGTGATCGTTACAGATATTGCCAGCGATTTTTTGTGGGAAAATTATCGAGATTTAGCCTTGAGTTTTGGACTGAGAGCGTGCTTGTCTACTCCTATTTTCTCATCTCAGGGTCAAGTTTTGGGAACTTTTGGAATGTATTATTCCCAACCGTGCCACCCCCCAATTGTTGATCTGCAATTAATAGAAGCAGCCATGAATTTAGCCGGAATTGCGATCGAACGCAACCAGGCAGAAGAAAGTCTCCAACAACTCAATCAAGAATTAGAAAATAGAGTCCAACAGAGAACTGCTCAATTGATGCAAACTGAAGAACGCTGGCAGTTAGCACTCAAAGGCAACAACGACGGCATTTGGGACTGGAACTTGCAAACAGGGGAACTATTCCTGTCCGATAGATTTAAGGAAATCACCGGATACGACGAACACAGCCCCATTCTCGATTACTTCGACGAATTGAACAAGGGCACGCATCCCGACGATTTAGCCTTAGTAATGCAAGCTCTCCAAGACCATTTAAACAAAAAAACGCCGCATTACATCATCGAATACCGCTGCTGGTGCTACAACAGCGCCTACAAATGGATACTCAGTCGAGGACAAGCTTTGTGGGATGTATCTGGAAAAGCAGTCCGCATGGTTGGTTCAATTACTGACATTACGGAGCGCAAACAAGCAGAGGAAGCACTACGGGAAAGCGAGGCAAGATTCCAAAAGCTGTCGGGTAATGTGCCGGGAGTAATTTATCAATTTGTATTGCGTACCGATAGCTCTTTCAGTTTCCCTTACATTAGTCCGGCTTGCCGAGAAATGTTTGAGCGAGAAGCAGAAGCTGTTCTGCAAAATGCGGCTTTAATAACAGATTTAATTCATTCCGATGACCGCCAAAATCATGACGAATCCGTTGCTATTTCAGCCCAAACTTTGCAACCTTGGCACTGGGAAGGACGGTTCGTGCTACCTTCCGGCAAAATTCGATGGTTCCAGATAATTTCGCGTCCTGAAGCTAAAGAAAACGGCGATACTATTTGGGACGGAATCGCGGTTGATGTTACCGATCGCAAACAAGCTGAGTTAGCTTTGCAAGAAAGCCAGCAGTTCATTCAAAAAGTAGCATCAGCTACTCCCGGTATTTTGTATCTCTACGACTTGGAAGAACAGCGAAATATCTACACTAATACTTCAATGCTCGCGCTTTTGGGCTATACCAGCGAGGAAATTACAGCGATGGATGCGTCCCTGATGCCTCAGTTAATACACCCCGAAGATTTGCCTAAAATTGTGAAACATCACGCCAGCTTTGCAGGAATTAAAGATGGCGAAACTAGGGAAATTGAGTACCGGGTACGGGCAGCAGATGGTCAATTGTTGTGGCTGCAAAGTCGCGATACTATTTTTAGTAGAAATGCGGAGGGTCAGGCTAAGGTAATAATTGGAGTTTCCCAGGATATTACGACTAGCAAGCAAGCAGAGGAAGCACTGCGACAAAGCGAGGCGCGAGAAAGAGAAAAAGCTCGAGATTTAGAGTCAGCGCTCCTGGAATTGCGCTCTACTCAAACTCAGCTCATTCAAACTGAAAAAATGTCTTCTTTGGGGCAATTAGTGGCCGGGATTGCTCACGAGATTAATAATCCCGTTAATTTCATTCACGCTAACATTGATTATCTCAACCAGTATACTAAAGAGTTGCTGGATCTGGTGACTCTTTACGAACAGGAGTATCCCGAACCAAATTCAAAAATTGTCGATCGCATTCAAGAGATAGATCTGGATTTCATGGCTGAGGATTTAAGAAAAGTTATGGGTTCGATGCAGGTAGGAAGCGAGCGCATCCGGCAAATTGTATTGTCCCTCAGAAATTTCTCGCGACTGGACGAATCGGCAATGAAGCCGGTCGATATTCACGCGGGAATTGAAAGCACTTTGTTGATTTTGCAGCACCGCTTGAAGAGTCACGACAGCCGCCCGGAAATTGAAGTAATTAAGGAGTTTGGGAAACTGCCGCTGGTGGAGTGCTATGCCAGCCAACTGAATCAGGTGTTTATGAATATTATTGCTAATGCAATTGATGCTATTGAAGAACGATATCACAAGTTGTCGGTTCCACTATCAGAGACAAAGAGTGGCCGGATTGCTATTTCCACTGGCATAACCCCCCACAACACTGTGAGGGTGGAAATTTCGGACAACGGTACGGGCATTGCCGAGGGGATAGTCGATCGAATTTTTAATCCGTTTTTTACTACAAAAGCTGTAGGGAAAGGTACGGGGTTGGGAATGTCTATCGCGCACTCGATTGTGGTGGAAAAGCACAAGGGCAATATTGAGTGTATTTCGTCCATAGGATGCGGAACGACTTTTAAGATTGAGATTCCGATCGACAAAGTGTATAAAGAGTAGGGTGCGTCAGTCGATTTTAGATTTTAGATTTTAGATTTTAGATTTAGATTTTAGATTTTAGATTTTAGAATTGACTCCACAGTGGTAGGGTGCGTCAGTCGATTTTAGATTTTCAGGCGCGGGCGTGGAGTCATAAGCTGACGCACCCTACAAGTAGTAGCAGTTCCTAATTTTCAGGCGCGCCGTCTGGAGCGATAAGCGGATGCACCCTACAAGTTAAGGACTAAAATAGACTGAAGCTGCGAATGAAGCGGTGCTGCATCAAACCTTTAAGTGTATAAAAATTGACATGATGGGATTAATCCTGGAAGCGCTGCAAGCAATGGGACACAATGTCCGCTGGATGTCTTGGAATTTGTTTTTGAGTTTAGTACCGCTGGGCCTGAGTTTTTGGCTGTTCCGCAAACCTCGATCGCGCTGGCTGCTGTGGGGTACGGGCTTTCTCCTCGGCGCTACTTTTTTGTTCAGTACGCGCCCTGTTTTTGCCTATCTGAAGCACATAGTGCAAGATGTGGGCAAAACTTACGTTTTGGGGGCGATCGCCATTACACTCGCATTGATGGCTGTAGACATCTGGGTACTGCGACAGCGCGGAGTTCGCTCTCTCCGGTGGTGGGTCGGCTTTTTCTGGTTTATCGCATTTTTACCCAATGCGCCCTACGTTTTAACTGATATCATTCACCTGATTCGCCAGATTAAAGAGGGGAACTCGGTGTGGATTGTGGCTCTAGCTTTGATCCCGCAGTATCTGGTGTTTATGCTGGCCGGGTTTGGGGCTTACGTGCTGTCGGTGATGAATTTGGGTTACTATTTGAAGCAACAGGGTTGGAGTAAATTTATCCTGGCAACGGAGATAACTATACACGCACTTTCGGCGATCGGAATTTATTTAGGGCGATTTATCCGCTTCAACACTTGGGACATTCTGACTAACCCCGATGCGCTAGTTAACACAGTAATGAACGATTTGATAGGCAAGCGTCCCGTTTTAGTAATGGCTGTCACTTTTGTAGTAATTGCTGTTTTGTATTGGCTAATGAAACAAGTAATTTTAGGGATTAGCCAACGATTTTACAGCAGTAAATTGCAGTCGGACTTGGCAGGCGATAGCGCAACTTCTTCCAGCTAGAGCGATTTGAGATTTGAGATTAAATAATTGATTCAACACAGGAATCTAAGAGCTTGAACTAAGCTCCTAAATTTTTTCTTGCCACCAGTTAAGTCGGAAAACCTGTTTCCGTCTGTGGGTGAGACAAATTTTTTCGCGAAACTCCGAAATAAATTACTGCTGCAGTTTGTCACAACACTTGATATGTTAGAACAGTCAAAGTAGTTTTGTGAACAGCAAAGATGAATCGATTTGACCGTCAGTTGTGGCAGAGATTTATTGCGATCGCTCAGCCTTACTTTTATCCTTTAGAGCCTGGGGGCGGCAGAATATTTTTAGGATTAGTGGCGCTGTTGTTGATATTTCTCTTCGCTGCGATGTTTGTGGCTGTCAGTGTTGTCAGTTTGGGTGCTCAACTCTTTTTTCCAGACGCTTTTAACGGGGTTGCCGCTGGCTTAGCTACTTTGATTAAAGGGATTATCTACTCACCGACAATTGCGATCGTTGGTTTAATGCTAATCCTCCCGCTGGCTGCTTTTGTCTTTTTCCGAAGCAAGTTGATACCGCGCTGGAAGCAGTGGATAATGTTAGCTCTGCTGCTATTTTTGTCGCTGTCAGTTAGCGGAATTAACGTAGTAATTAGCTACATTGGTAACTTTTTTACGACATCACTTGCTGAAAAAGATCAAACCACTTTTTGGCGGTTTATGTGGGTCTATGCTGGAGTTTTCATAATCGGTACTCCGATAGTGGTGATTTACCGCTATACCCAAGATAAACTAGGACTGTATTGGCGAGAGTGGATGACTGATAGTTTCCTGGATAGATATTTTCAAAACCGCGCTTATTACGAAGTAAATTCTCAGAAAGAAATTGACAATCCCGACCAGCGAATTTCTGAAGACATTAACTCGTTTACTAGCACAAGTTTATATTTTTTGCTGCTGATGTTGGGAGCAGTTATTGATGTTATTTCGTTTACGTGGATTCTCTGGTCTATTTCTGAAGGCCTTTCGATAGGTCTAATTATTTATGCTGTCTTTGGCACGGCAGTAATGGTAATTTTTGGCAAAAGGTTGATTGTTTTGAATTTCAATCAGCTTCGCAAAGAAGCTGACTTTCGCTATGGATTGGTTCACATTAGGGACAATGCAGAATCAATTGCCTTTTACCGGGGAGAAGCACAGGAATCTGTTCAGGTGAAACACCGATTTTTAGAAGCAGTTCGGAACTTTAATTTGCTAATTGGCTGGCAGCGGAATCTGGAATATTTTACACGCACTTATAAATATGCAACTTATATTATTCCCTCTTTGTTTCTGGCTTCTATCTACTTTACAGGTGAGATAAGATACGGCGATATTACTCAAGCTGAATTTGCTTTTCGTCAGGTTTTAGAGGCATTTTCTTTGGTTGTATATAATATTGAAGACTTGAGTGCTTTTGCGGCGGGTATTAATCGTCTAGCTACGTTTAATGAGTCTTTAAAAAATGAAAAAAATGCTATTAATTTCGACGAAATCCGAAGAATCGATACAGTTATAAATTCGCAGTTGACATTGGAACACGTTACTTTATATACTCCGAAGCAGCAAAAGACTTTGATTAGGGATTTGTCGGTAGCGGTGTCGCCAGGGGAAGGACTGTTAATTGTCGGTCAAAGCGGTGCTGGGAAGAGTTCTTTGCTGCGGGCAATTGCGGGTTTGTGGGACTCGGGAACCGGCCGTTTGGCGCGGCCGGAACTCGGAGAAATGTTGTTTTTGCCGCAGCGTCCTTATATGATTTTGGGTAGTTTGCGATCGCAACTTTTGTATCCCAATACCAGCAGCGCAGTTGATGAGGAAAAATTGCACCTCGTTTTGGCATCAGTAAATTTAGCAGATTTGCCCGACAGATTGGGCGGTTTTGATGCGGATTTAGATTGGGGTGAGATTTTGTCGCTGGGAGAACAGCAACGTTTAGCTTTTGCTAGATTGTTATTGACGGAACCGAGATACGCTATTTTGGATGAGGCGACAAGTGCTTTGGATTTGAAGAACGAGCAACATTTATACGAGCAATTGCAAGCCACTAAAACTACGTTTGTCAGTGTCGGCCACAGAATGAGTTTGTTGCAATATCACCAGCAGGTTTTGGAACTTTTGGGCGATGGGAGTTGGCGGCTGGTTTCGACGGAAGAATACCGCGCTAGTGCGAAGGTTTTTGGCTGATCCTGATACAGCGCTGCTTTCAGGAATGGTGAATTTACCGGGTTGTTGGTTGGGGGTGAGTGGTGGCGCGGTTGGAGATTTATGGTTTGGTGCTATAAATTAATCGCCGTGCCTCCACCCATCCTACAATAGGTTCTACCGGTAGGGACATAGCAACAATCAATGCCGATCCATTCCCGGTTCCTCATACCCTTTTAAATTAAAGAATTAAAGAATTGAAAAATTGGTAATGACTGATTCTGTATGGGTTTGGATCGCGGGCCTACAGTTGCATTCTTTGTTTAAACTGATATCACAATCGATAAAGGGGTATAAATATCTAAAACTGCCTAAACAGCAAAAAGCAAGCTGAACGTTTGCAGATTCGATTCAATTGCTCGCCCGCGAGAACTCACAGAATATAATAGAAGATAGATTTTTTTAGTATAGGCGAGATTCCTACCTTGACTACTCCGATTCCTCAAAACTTTGTGCAAACGATCGCCAAACAGCGCGGTGTCACAGATGCCGAGTTAGAAACTGTGTTTATGGCTCTCGATGGTCAATCTACGGCGAAGATCGCCACAAAGCTTGGCATTAGCGACATCGCCGTTCGCAAAAGACTCGGCGAAGTTTACAAAAAGTTTCAGATCGGGGGGAACGGCCCTGGAAAGCTTTCGGAATTGAGGCATCAGTTGCTGTTCTCATACCACACGGATCAGGGAACGAGCGATTTTAGTCGACGTAAAGGCTCTCTATTGAAGATGGCGCTCCTCTCCGAGGGCTTCGCTAACGGACACCGACAGGAAGATTGGGGTCAAGCACCGGATGTTTCGGTTTTTTACGGACGGACTGAAGAATTAACTACTTTAAAGCAGTGGACTGTATCAGATAATTGTCGCCTGGTAGCGCTGCTGGGTTTGGCTGGTAGCGGCAAAACAACTCTGTCGGTGCAGTTGGCAAAACAGGTACAGAATGAGTTTGATTTTGTGATTTGGCGATCGCTGCGATCGACACCAGCACCATCCGACTTCCTAGGAAGCTTAATTCAACTTTTTTATAACCAACAACAACCCGATGTACAGATCGACCTCAACAGCCAAATTTCGCGATTGGTCGAGTGTCTGCGGAAACACCGCTGTCTGGTAATTTTAGACGATTTTGAAGCGGTTCTCAGACCAGAAGAATTAGCGGGACACTACCGCGAAGGCTGCGAAGGATATCGAGATTTAATTGTGCGGCTGTCAGAGGTCAATCACAATAGCTGTTTACTGCTAGTTAGTTCGGAAGAACCTACGGAACTGGCTTTGCTGGCGGGAGAAAAAGTGCGGTCTTTAAAACCTGCTATTTCCGAGGAAATAGCGCGGGAAATTTTCCAAGAAAAAGGTTTGTCGGCTCAAGATCAAGAGTTGGAAATCTTGTTATCCCGCTACGGAGGCAATCTGTTAGCATTAAAGATTGTAGCGACCACAATTAACGAGTTTTTCGAGGGAAATGTTTTAAAGCTTTTGGAAGCAACGGCGTTATTTATTGAAGAACATATCAGCAATTTGCTGGCGCAGCAGTTCGAGCGAATGTCGAGCTCTGAACAAGAGATTGCCTACTGGATTGCTATTGCTCAAAGTCCGATTTCCCTGGGGAGTTTGCGAGAGCATATCTTGGTCAATTTATCGCTTTCGGATTTGCTGAAAAATCTCGATTCTCTGGGTCGTCGCTCGCTGATTGAAAAAATTAGTAAGGGCGGGGAAACTGTTTTTATGCTTCAGCCTTTGATCGTGCAATATGTGAGCGACAGATTAGGGGAGCAAATTCGAGCGGAGGTTTTGGAGACGGTTAAGACGCAAGGAATAGAAAGAATGGGGCTGTTGAAAACTCACAAATTGAGCATCAATATTGCTAAACGGAAAGGGGATAAAGGCGAACCAAGTAGCTATATTTTAGCATTAGTAAAAAATCGGTTGCAAGTGTTGTTTATGAAGACGATAGGCTCTGAAGAACCGCTAAATATCTTGAAGAAAGTTGCCTCTGACCTGGAGGATAAATCGATTCTTGAGGTGGGATATGCTAGGGAGAATCTGGCGCAAATTATTTCAGAAATTCAGCGATAAGAAAAAAGCGATCGCCCTTTGCCAAAAGCGATCGCCCAATTTTTAACAAAAACAGAATTCGATAAAATTATTTGACAATGCCCAAAACCGATGCAGATTCAGACCTTGTAATTTTGCCCAAAGCAGGCGATTTTTGAGCTTGTGCAATTTTGGGAAGCAAAAGTTGATTCGCATAAATCCGAGGATTTTCTTGAGCAATTTGGATGTAAGATTGGCGGACTTCTGCGGTGACTGCGACAGTCTTGGCATCGTAGACTTGCATCGCCATCTTAGGATAGAAACCAATGCCGACAATCGGTATCAAAAAGCAAAATGCGATCGCCAATTCGCGAGGTTTAGCATCAATAAACTCTGCATCACCAGGCAAAACGCAACTATTACCGAAACAAACCGCTGCATCCAGATTGTTTCTCTGGTTCTGCAAATTCAGATCCTCAAGGTCGCAAGCCGCTAGTGTCCCACAGTTGTAAAATAACTGTCGCAGCATCGAGAGCAAATAAATCGGTGTCAAAATCACTCCAACCGCCGACAGGAACACAATCGCTGCGCGGAAAGAATCGCTGTAGATATCGCTAGTTGCTACACCGACAAATACCGAAAGTTCGCTAGCAAAACCGCTCATTCCCGGGAGTGCCAAAGATGCCATCGCGCCTACGGTAAACAAGGCAAACACTTTCGGCATGACTTTGCCAATCTCGCCCATTTCATCCATGATCATTGTATGGGTGCGATCGTAAGTAACGCCAGCCAGGAAAAACAATACTGAGGCGATTAAACCGTGGGAAATCATTTGCAACAGCGCCCCGTTGATTCCCAAATCCGTGAAGGAAGCAATACCCAACAACACGAATCCCATGTGAGAAATCGACGAATTGGCTAAGCGACGCTTCATGTTCGATTGGCCGAAGGAATTCAGCGCGCCGTAGATAATATTGACCACGCCGAGCACCGCCATAATCGGTGCAAAGTAAACGTGTGCTTTGGGAAGAAGTTCCAAATTCAGGCGAATCAGTCCGTATCCGCCCATTTTCAGCAACACACCTGCCAGAATCATCGACACGGGAGAAGATGCTTCGCCGTGGGCGTCAGGTAGCCAAGTGTGGAAGGGGAAAATCGCCAGTTTCACGCCGAAAGCAATGAACAATCCCGCATAAAGCAGTAATTCTAAACCGAGTGGGTAGTCCTTCAAGCCTAGTTCTACCATGTCGAAGGTGGGGGTGCCTCCGCCGTAGAATGCCATTGCTAAGGCAGCTATCAAAATAAAGATGGAAGCGCCTGCGGTGTAAATCAAGAATTTGGTAGCTGCGTAGCGGCGGTTTTGTCCGCCCCAAATCGAGATTAGCAGGTACACCGGAATGAGTTCTAGTTCCCAGACAATGAACAGCAGCATGATGTCTTGGGCAACGAACACTCCTATTTGTGCGGAGTACATCACCAGCATCAGGAAGTAGAAGAGTCGTGGCTTGCGATCGACTTCCCATGCAGCAAAAATAGATAGAGTCGTCACCAATCCCGCCAACAGTACCAATGGAACTGACAGTCCGTCAACGGAAACAGACCAGTTGAGGCCTAAAGAAGGTATCCACGAATACTGCTCTACGATTTGGAAACTAGAGATACTCGGATCGTAATGAGTCCAAAACACCCAGCACATTAATACAAAATCTGCAATACCTACGCCTAGCGCATACCAGCGCACGGTTTTGCCGTCTGTATCGGGCAGAAAAGGGATGGCGATGGAAGCGAGGAGGGGTAGGATGACAATTGCGGTCAGCCAAGGAAATTGATCCGCTATCATGATAGTGAGAATAAATACTTAGTTGGAAGTTACCAAGATTATAATACTAAATTTAATCAAACATTAAGATTTGTAAATAAATCTTTTTTTTTAGAGGTATGCGGAGTAAATCCGCTAAACACAACTTGTTGCAAAAGTCAAGAAGTTTTGCAGTTATTAGTCAGTAATCATTAGTCGCACTTTAGTGGTTGACAATTACCGATGACCGATTACTCTGTTGTCATGCAGTGGCAAACTGTGGTAAATATTCAGCTCGATCGAGATAAAGTCCAGAGTCGATCGGCGAAAGATGCAATTACAGGGAGATACGCCAATTGCGATCGCCATTTTTCCGGTATACCACATTCTCCGTAAAAAGCCCCAGCCAACTGTCCGTAAACCGCACCAGTGGTATCCGCATCGTCGCCCAAATTTACAGCCAACAAACAGCCTTCAGCAAAAGAAGAACTGTTGTAAAACGCCCAAAGTGCCGCCTCCAAAGACTTGACAACATAACCAGTACCTTTAATTTCAGGAGGTTGTCGCAATTTAAATGAACCCGCCGCAATCTCATCAATCTCTGCTACCAGGGGATTTTCTGCCCAATATCCAGAAATCGGACAATATCTTTCCGAAAGCAACACATCTTTAGCAACTCCATTCACCGCCCCCGCAATTAAAGCACCAAAATAGCGGCAAGCATCCACACAAGTAGCAGCACCATGAGTAGTTCGAGAACTTTCTCCAGATTTTTCTATTACTTCTAAAGGATTTGTAGCATAAAACAAAGGCACGGGAGCCAAGCGCATAATCGAACCGTTTCCAGCAGCCCAAGCATCCGTAGAACCGCAGTAAGGTTTGTTTGTATCTTCAAACTTCCAAAGTGCTTGTTGAACCGTATTGCCAATATCAAAACATTCACCAGTGCTGCTCAAATGTCCCTCTCGCCACCACCGCACATAAGTTTCTAACTGATGGACAGGATCGAAACCTTGTTTCTCAATCAAACTTTCAGCCAAACAAAGTGCCATAGAAGTATCGTCCGTCCACTCACCCGGTTGCAGTCGAAACGGGCCACCGCCCACCATATCGTTAATAGGCGCAAACGTTCCAGGGCGATGGAACTCTAAAGTTGTTCCAAGAGCATCGCCCACTGCTAAACCGAGAAGACTGCCGCGATAACGTTCTATTTGCTGCATAACGTAATTGAAAATTAATAATTAGTAAGCGCTAGTGAATTCAAAACCATTTCTCTGTGCATCTTACCTGCCTGTATAACAATCGATGCCAAACTTGTCAAATTCTCTCTTTCTCTCTTCTCTTAATTCTCTTTCTCTGTGTTCTCTGCGCCCTCTGCGGTTCATTAAAACACAATCTCGTCCAACAACCGATACCAAATTGGTGAACTTCTCTCATTCTCTCTTGTGATCTCTTAATTCTCTTTCTCTGTGCCCTCTGCGGTTCATTAAAACAAAATCTTGTTCACAAACGAAATAGAATTGCCCTGGCTGCCGTTAAAAATAAAAAAACAAGACTTTCTCCCCAAATGCTGAGCCAAAAGACGACTCAGGCTAATATTGATGTTAACCTGTCCCTACCCGATATCAAACTGTCCCATGACACCCGATGCCTCCGCCGCAGCCGCTGCTGCCGCCCCTCAATCCACACCCGAAGTCAGCTTAGAGTTGCAAGTCCGACTCAAGACAGAAGATGGACAGCTACTGTTGCTACTCCCCCCAGAAACTAATAACGAACCTGCAACAGCCTCCGCCTCGACTTGGACTGAACTTTGGCAGCAGCTAAAAGTCAGGCTGAATGCGGGAGAACGCTTTTGGCAGCCAAACGCAGAAGTACAATTGATGGGGAACGATCGACTTTTAGATATCCGCCAACTGCAAGAAATCGCTGATGCCCTCTCCGAAGTGGAACTGCAACTCAAACGAGTCCACACCAACCGCCGCCAAACAGCCGTTGCCGCAGCTACGGCAGGCTATTGTGTAGAACAGCAGCCTCCGGTTTCTTCCCTGAATAAAGCCACTGCCGAAAAACCGCAATCGCTGGCGGAACCTTTATATTTGCAGATGACAGTGCGATCGGGCGTAGAAATTCGTCATCCAGGCACCGTCGTACTTTTGGGAGACGTAAATCCCGGCGGCTCAGTCATCGCCGGAGGGGATATCCTAGTTTGGGGCCGTTTGCGGGGCGTCGTGCACGCCGGTGCCGGTGGTAATACCAAAAGTGTGATTATGACCTTGCAGATGGAACCGATGGTGATTAGGATTGCTAAGTATGTTGCCAGAGGCCCAGAAACCTCACCCGCTCAGTTTTTCCCGGAAGTCGCCTATGTGACGCCCCAAGGGATTCGGATCGGTAGAGCCTCTGATTTTGACAAATCGCAGTTAGTCGGGGGTAATGAGTAATCGATAATTGGTCAGTGATAATTGGTAATTGGTCAGTGATAATTGGTAATTGGTAATACTCTTTCTCTTTAATCCTGCACTTGATAATTTTTGCCGGGGCTAAATCAGTCACTAAAGGACGCTTTAAAAATTAAGGGCACGATTAAAAAGAATTAGTAGAACAAGGAGAGTTGTGAGTTTATGAAGTAGGGGCAAAGGCTTTCGCCGTGTCCCTACGGCGGGGATAGAACGATCGCGTGGCGTCCTTCATAAACGTGGCATCTGCTGTAATTCCCTGAATAACCGATGGCTGCCTAATTACCAAAGAAAAATTGCCAATTATCAATTAACAATAAGACCAATTATCACTTAGCCATTACCAATTACCAATCACCAATTCCCAATAAATCTAAAATCGCTTATGGCTCGCATTATTGTTGTTACATCAGGGAAAGGCGGGGTAGGAAAAACCACCTCCACAGCCAATCTCGGCATGGCTTTAGCTAAGCGGGGGCGCAACGTTGCCGTAATTGATGCCGATTTCGGTCTCAGAAATTTAGACTTGCTGCTGGGCTTAGAAAATCGCATTGTTTATACGGCATTAGAAGTTCTCGCAGGAGAGTGCCGATTAGAGCAAGCTTTGGTGAAAGATAAGCGGCAGCCGCGCTTGGTGCTGTTGCCGGCTGCCCAAACTCGGATGAAAGATGCCATCAGCGCCGAGCAAATGAAGCAGCTTGTGGGGATGTTGGGAGCAAAATACGACTATATTTTGATCGACTCTCCTGCTGGAATTGAACAAGGTTTTCAAAATGCGATCGCCCCGGCCCAAGAAGGCATCATTGTCACCACTCCCGAAATCGCTGCTGTCCGCGATGCCGATCGAGTCATCGGCCTGCTGGAAGCCAACAACGTCAAGAAAATCAACCTCATCGTCAACCGGATCAGGCCCGCAATGGTGCTGGCAAATGATATGATGTCGGTACAAGACGTGCGGGAAATCCTCGCCATTCCGCTGTTAGGCGTCGTTCCCGACGACGAGCGCGTCATCGTTTCCACCAACCGAGGGGAACCATTAGTATTGTCGGAAACGGCCTCTTTAGCTGGAACTGCCTTCGACAATATTGCCCGCCGCTTAGAAGGCGAAAAAGTTGAATTTCTAGATCTCAATCCCCGTCGGGAAAACTTCTTCACTCGCCTCCGCAAGTTCTTAAACACTAAAATTATGTGATGTGCTTATTGGCGATCGATCTTTAACAGCAGCGACCGCATCACAAAAACTAGCCCAAAATTTCCCCCAGTTACACCAGTTCCCAAAAAGAATGAAAGTGTCGCCCAGCTCCCAACCTGACGGGAATCACTGATTCCCCAATCGAAAATCGACAATCGAAAATCGAAAATGGTATGACCTTTTCTATGCCTAACCCTTGACAAACCAGCCCGACCCATGATACATACACTTCTCGAACGACTTTTCCCGCGCACCCCTGACAACAGCCGCGACGAGGTAAAACGGCGCCTCAAACTGGTTCTAGCCCACGATCGCTCAGAACTCAGCCCAGAAATGGTTGAGTCGATGCGCCGAGAAATTCTAGAGGTGGTATCTCGCTACGTGGAAATCGATACCACCGGATCTGAGTTCTCGCTGGAGAGCGACCAGCGGGCAACAGCACTGATTGCAAATCTCCCGATCCGGCGAGTCAGGCTGGAGCATCCACCGGAGAATTTGCCCCAGAATTTGCCCCCGAATCGGTCCGAAAATCGACCCGAATATGTACCGGAGTATGTAGTCGAAATTATCCCCGACACTAGAGAGTGATAGGGATTGAGATTTTATGGTCAGGCAAAGAGTTCGATCGGCTCGATCGCCATTTAAATTAAACTATCTCTCTCGAATTAAAATATTGTGGTGGGTACTCTTAAGTCGCCCAAAATATGTGATTAAAAAGGGAAAAAGTTTCTGATACCTAAAAACTCATGAAGTTAATCTTAATAACTAATGGCTCTTTCCAGAGGATCGGGCGTGGACTATCTTAATAACTAATCGCTCTTTCCAGAGTATCTTGTAACTGAAGTTCTAAGGGTCGGTCGGAGCGAATTTCTAAACCGGGTAACTCATGTTTTACTAACATTTTTTCGCCAGTTTCAGCAGTTGCCAACGGCCAGAGTACCCAGCGGCTGCCGGGGGAAAGAGTGCTTAAACTTGCAGAATTTTGAGTCAGCCAAATTATCGGCAATTTCGGCAGATTCTCAACCGCATCTTCCGCAGCATTAACCGCCGCTAAAGTTTCCAAAACTACCCGGTTCCCCGATACGAGTCCAGTCCGGGCAGTCCAAAGTTTGACGTTTAACAGGCGCTTGCTAGCATAGAAGTAAAGAGACGCCGCTACAGTCACGGCTCGTTCAAATTCTTCTGACTGCCACCCCGCAGCGCTGTCGAGAGCAATAATAATTTCTTGACCGCCGGCTGCAACTTCTAACTCTCTCACCCGCAGTTCTCCGTAGCGGGCGCTGGTGCGCCAGTGAATTAGGCGGGTGGGGTCTCCGTGGCGGTAAGGTCTCAGGTTGCGGGTGAGGCCTTCGGTAGCAGTTTGCGATCGACTACGATTGTAAAATTGCGGGCTGTCTTCTTGACCGATGCGATCGATCAAAGGGCAAGTGCTCAAGGGCAAAACTTGTGGATAGACAACCGCCACCGCTTTGACTGGGCGACTGCGTCGGCACCAAAACAACCCTAAAGGTGCCGCCGTCCTCAAGTTTACCTCTTGCCAACGATAGACCCCGCGCTGCCGGACTTCTAGATAGTATGTATCCCTGTATATACTGTTAGGGTCTATGACTTCGATGGGGCGGGCGACGGGTTCTCCCAATACAAACGGCAAGATGTCTACGACTTGTAACAGAGTCTTAGGTTGGCGGGCGCGATTTTCGATTTCTAGTTCGACGGTGATTTGATCGCCCGCACTCACCGGTTCGATGGGGCGGCGACGGACTTCCAAGGAACGGAGGGATTTTCCCGGCAAAACTGCCGCTACTCCCAACAGCGCCAAACCCCCACCGCTAAGCACATATAGCCACCCAGACATTGTATTGGTCGCAGACCCAAAAAAGAAAACCGTCATCCCCAAGAGCAGCCAACCCGCGTAGGCGGGGGTGACAGCTCGATTTTCGAGCCAGTCAGCAATTTTGTGACCGATGTTCATAGGAGTTTAAATTGTTAATTACTCGATCGCCCCATCAAGCCTAATTCTAAAATATTCTCAGCATTTAACACCGAATTAGCTGCGAGCGATTAGATTAGAAATCGGGCATTTTTTCGCAATAAATCTACATTGACCCCGCCCAAAAACGGATACAAGCCCCCGACACTCAGTCAGGGTCGATCCCCAAATTTTAGACTCTAGTTCTTGCTCCCAGATTAATCTGTGGAGTAAATCTAAAATCTAAAATCTAAAATCTAAAATAGACTGACTGGAGACAAAAAAATGAACCCATTAAACAATCCTACACCCCTTCGACCAGAGGCTCAAGCCCGCCGAACACCGCCCCCGCCCCCGCCTTTGGCTGCAACTCCCGCGCCGCCTCCACCCGCGCCGAGTGCGCCCCCCGCAGCCCAGCAGCAGCAGCAGCAGCAGCAGCAGCAGCAGCGGCCTGTTGAGACACCCGTCAGTACGATCGAACAAATGGTCAGAGATGCCCATAGTGCCTCGGCTTCCGACATTCACATTCGAGTCGGCCAAGTACCTCGATTTCGGATTCGCGGTGTGATGCAAGTAGCGACCACCCACCCTAAAGTAACGCCAGAAATTTTTGAACATTACCTAGCCGAAATTCTCACCCCCGAACAGCGAAAACAGTTTGCAACTACCAAGGAATTAGATTCAGCAATTTTTTACCCTGGCTTCGTGCGGTGTCGCCTCAACTGTTTTGATTCCCTCAGCGGCGGTGCCGTAGTATTGCGGTTGATCAGTTTGGAAATACCTACTATCGATTCCTTGAGGTTGCCAGAAGTTTTCAAAAATATCATTTTGCGATCGCAGGGATTAATATTGGTTACTGGGCCTACCGGTTCGGGGAAATCGACAACCGTAGCTGCGATGATCGACCACCTGAATCAGATGGAGCAAAAGCACGTAGTTACAATTGAAGACCCGATCGAATTCATTCACCCCTCCAAAAAATGCTTGGTCAGCCAGCGGGAAGTCGGCTTGCATACTCATGAGTTTCAGCAGGCTTTGCGGGCAGTTTTGCGGGAAGATCCAGATGTAATTCTCATCGGGGAAATGCGCGATCGCGTTACCATCAATACAGCGTTGCAAGCAGCTCAAACAGGTCACTTAGTATTGGGAACTCTCCACACTCGCAGCGCCATTAACGCTATTAATCGGTTGTTGAACCTCTACCCGCCCGAGGAACAACAGGCGATGCGGATTCAAATTTGCGATTCTTTAGTAGCGGTAATTGCTCAACTTTTGCTGCCAACAGTTGACAACCGTCGGATAGCAGTTCACGATATTTTGGTAAATACACCTGCCATGCACGATTACTTGATGAAAGGTGCTGATGATGAAGCTTTCCGATTAATGGAACATGATACTTACGAAGGAATGCAGATTATCAACCAAGGTCTTTACAAACTGGTGCTTGAAGGCAGAGTGACGATCGAAGAAGCAGCAAAAACTTCTCCCGAAGCCAGCGATTTAGACCGCCGCTTGCGGACAGGAGGTTACGATGTTGGGGACGCTCGTGGCTTTGAAGGTAGCAAAAAAGAACGCACCGTTCGCGCCTAGTAGCAGCGCACAGACAGGGGTAGGCACAGCAGGACTACCCCACCCATCAAGATAACAAGCTTTTCAGCAGACGGAAATATTTGGTTAGAGTTTGGGTGCGTATTTTTACTTAAAACTCCGCTCTATTTAGTAACAAAACATACATTTTAATTAAATAGTAAAATGATATAATCAATGTCGAGTTTATTGTTAAGTTTTTTAAACATAGACCTTACTTTACATAAACTTTAAAATTGCGTGAAAACTCGCAGGTAATTGCAAAGAAATAGTAAAGATATGTTCGGAGTATTGCCAACACTGAGCAATTTAAGTATATAGTTGTAGTGACAAATTTTGGACAGAGAAGATTCCGACTTTGCCGATATTTGCCGATCGCAGAAATAAGGCGGTTAAAAAAGCGCTTAATAAAACTACAAGCAGAGCTGATGGCGTGTCTTTCCGATTAAGTAGCTTTCTGTCTAAAAAATCCTAAAACCAACCAGACTTTTAAAGATTCTGTCCCTCGCTAATTTGTTTAACAACTCGCTTATCAGCAACGGTATTTCTAGAATTTAAAGGAGCAAAAAAAGTGAAGAGTGCATTTAACCCAAGAGAAGTGTTTGAAGGTGCCAGCACAGCAGAAATCATCGATCGCATCCAGCAGCTAGTTCCGCCCGGTTCCCCGGAACCGCAAGATCCTGAAATCCTCGCGGCCTTACAAACTCTCACCGCACAGCTAATCGCAGCTTATCAAGCCGACGGACAATTAGAAAGCGAACCTTTTAGCGACGTGCGCGATCGCACCATTCACCTATACGCGGCCAAAGTCAGCAGCCAAATCCAAGGAAAAACCATCCTCATCACCGGCGGAGAAGGATGTGTCGGCAGTTTCTTAATCGAAAAACTCCTCGAATTAGGCGCAACTAAAATCATTTCTGCCGACAACGCCCGATGTCAAAACCCCGAAGAAAATCTCCCGCTTTTTACCAGAGAAGGTGCAGTAACTTTCTATGCCGTTGACATTCGCAACATCGAGGCGCTCAAACACATATTTGAGGTAGAAAAACCAGAAATTGTTTTTCACCTAGCAGCCCAGCGCCAACCCGGACTCGCTGAAATCAAAATCCGAGAAACAGTTACAACCAGCCTGTTAGGATGTAAACACGTCATCCAACTGTGCGAAGAATACGGCATAGAACACTGCATCTTCTCTTCCACAGGCAAAACATCTCGATATTTTACAACCGAAGTTTACGCCGCCTCGAAGAAGTTTGCCGAATGGCAATTTGCCAAAGCAGCTCAAGAAGGAGATGTCACTTACGGGATGGTTCGCTTTACTCATATGTTGGAAAATAGCTTGTTCTGCGAGCAAATGTCCAAAAAAGTAGAGCAAGGTAAAACTGTCAACGTTCATGCTCCCCACCGCTACGTAACCGCTCAAAATCTGGTCGAAGCCGTACATTTATTGCTGAATTCTCTGGTTGTGTCGGTTCCCGGAAAACTGAAATTTGTTGCCGTAAGTAATCTCGGGTGGCCCACAGAAACCTTGGAAGTAGCTCTTTATAAAATTCTTGAATCAGGCAAAAATCTGCCGATTTATTTTCAAGGACTTTTACCGGGATACGAAGAACCGTTTTTCCTGGGACAGTTTGACTGGAAAAAACCTACAGACATTCACCTCCTAATTAATGTTTTGGAAGATCCTTTTAGAAGTGTTAACGATAGGGGTGACATGGTGAGTGTAGAATTAGCTCCTTTTTCTTTGCCCGTCTTAGATAAACAAGTGTCGAAGCTGGAAAGCTTAATCATTGATCCAGATTTCCCCGAAGTGCAAATCAAGCACGCTCTTGTCGCAGCGGAAAAAGAAGTGATTGCTTCCTCTTTTGCGTGGAGTGTCCCTGAAGACTTGTTGAAGATTTTGCAGTGGGGAATTAATCCGAAGAAATTGCAAGGTTACGGAACGGAAATCGCTGACTATAGCGAGATTATCGAACTCCTCCTGCAAGGAATCTGCGGGCGGCTGAGCCAAGAAGTCTTGCACAGTGCTGGAGTTACTGCTGATGAATTTGATGACTTGGTGGAGAGTCTTTCTACGCTGGATTCTATTCAAGCAGAAGTGGGATATTTGCGATCGGTGTCGAGATATCTCAGAGAATTTGCACCCCCCGCACAGTTCACCACCAAAAAATCTGAACCTGTTGCTATCCCGGATGCAGCGTAGCTTAAAAATAGTTTTGAGTGGGAAGATTGCTTCCTGATTGGCAACCCACAGGGGATGAATGAGTTAAACATCGACTAAGTGTTTAGTTGATTAAAAATAGAAAACGCAGAAACCAGGTTTCTTTTAAAAACCTGGTTTCTCCAGTCTGGGCTTGTTTGAGGTTTAATTAAATAGAGTGACTTAACATTGTCAGAATAGACATGATATGATATTAGTTGCGACCGCACAACCGCAATCAAATTAATTTGTAGTAATGACGCTAGTCCTAGTAGTTTTAGGAGGACTTAAGTCGTCACTACAAATGTGAAAATGGTGATTTTTTGCGGGCATGATATAATGATACTTTAGATAGCGTGGCGTCGTGAGTTAACAAAGGTGGAATTAGATTAAATGAACTCAATGCCCGCAGCAAATTAAATTAAATTAAGGTACTAGAATTGTGGAAATAAATCAGCTAGCATCCCTATTTATTGATGTTGTGCTATTGGCGATCGCCCTGATCCTTCTCATTCCCGTTGCAGTTCTATTTCTAGAATGCAGTGCAGCTTTCTTCTCCGGCTTCGACCCCACACCGGAAACTAAAGCGCCCCGCCCCAAAGTAGCAGTTTTAATTCCCGCTTACAACGAAGCAGCAGGAATTGCCGCCACCATCTCCACCATATTGCCGCAGCTAACACCTCAAGACCGCCTGTTAGTGATTGCTGACAACTGCACGGACGCCACGGCAGAAATCGCCCGTAAGTGCGGTGCAAGTGCGATCGAGCGCCAAGACACACAACGCAAGGGCAAAGGATACGCACTGGATTTTGGCTTGCAGTCGATCGAATCAGACCCCCCCGAAGTAGTTATCATGGTTGACGCAGACTGCATTTGTCAGCCAGACGCCGTAGAGAAATTAGCCCGGGTGGCAATTGCCGAACAAAGACCGGTACAAGCGACTTATTTAATGGAACAGCCACCCAATCCTACCCCCAAAGATTCAATTTCTGCCTTAGCATTTCTCGTGAAAAATTTAGTCCGTCCCAGCGGATTAAAACAGTTAGGATTCCCATCATTACTAACAGGTACTGGCATGGCTTTTCCCTGGTCGATAATTCGATCGGTTTCCCTAGCCAGCAGCAATATTGTTGAAGATATGCAGATGAGTTTGGATTTGGCGATCGCCGGACATCCAACCGTATTCTGCCCCGAAGCCAAAGTCACCGGGTGTTTGCCACAGCAGCAGCAAGCAGCTAAAAGTCAAAGAACCAGATGGGAACACGGTCACATACAGACATTGTTAACTCAAACTCCCCGGCTGACAGCAGCTTCAGTCGAGCAAAAACGTTTTGACTTATTGGCGATCGCCCTCGACTTATCCGTCCCTCCCCTATCGCTTTTAGTCGCTATCTGGGTAGCTGCTTTTGCCGCCTCTTTACTAGCAGCAACCTTTGGAACATCCCCAATTCCCGCCGTCTTTTTAGCAGTACAAGGACTGCTGATTTTAGTTTCAATTGTCGGCGCTTGGGCAAAATTCGGGCGTGCCGACATTTCTGGCTCAACTCTTTTATCCGTACCTTTTTATATCCTTTGGAAAATCCCTTTGTATCTGGGTTTTCTCCTGAAGCGGCAAACCAAATGGGTGCGGACCGAACGCGATGTTTAATATTTAGATGGATAATTGGGAACCGCAGATATCAGCAGATAAACACAGATGAACGCAGATAGAATTTTATCTGCGTTCATCGGCGTTGATTGGCGGTTTCAAAAACTTATATACAAACTTAAAAAAAGTTCACTGCTTCACGGGAATTTCAATCACAAACTCAGCCCCCTCACCGGGCGCGGAAAAGCACATTAGCTTCCCCCCGTGTTTCTCTACTACAATCTGATAACTGATACTCAACCCTAAACCGGTACCTTTGCCCACAGCTTTTGTAGTAAAGAAAGGGTCAAATATTCGCGATCGTACTTCCTCCGTCATCCCCGGGCCATTATCAGCAATATAAATTCTCACCAAGTTTTTGTCGCATACCTCAGTCCGAATCTCAATCTTTCGCTCAAAGATGGGAGATAAAGGATTTTCTAGTTTGGCTGTTGTCTCCGGTCGCCCAACTCCTAACTCTACTGCATCAATTGCATTGCTCAAAACATTCATAAACACCTGATTTAACCCAGAAGCATAACAATTTACCTTCGGTAGTTCACCGTAGTCTTTAATCACCTGAATTCCCGATCCGTCTCCATTCTTTTTCAACCTGTGCTGCAAGATTAACAGAGTAGATTCAATCCCAGAATAAATATCAACTGGTTTCATCTCAGCTTCATCAAGCCTTGAAAAATTCCGCAGCGACAGCACAATATTGCGAACGCGATCGACCCCAACCTGCATAGATTGCAGGATTTTGGGTAAATCTTCTTGAATAAAAGCGAGCTCAATATCTTCTGTTGTAGCAACAATCTCAGGAGTAGGATTCGGGTAAGACTCCTGGTAAAGCTCAATCAATCCCAGCAAATCCGAGCTATATTCGCTAGCGTGGAGGACATTGCCGTAGATAAAATTAATCGGATTATTAATTTCGTGAGCAACACCCGCCACCAACTGCCCCAAAGAAGACATTTTTTCAGTTTGAATTAGTTGAGTCTGCGTCGAGCGTAATTCGGACAAAGTAATTTCTAACTGTGACGCTTTTTCTCTCAACTGCCCCTCCGACTGTCGCAAAGCATCCTCGGCTAACTTGCGATCCGTAATGTCCTGGACAGTCCCAAATAATTTAATCACCTTACCGCCATCCAAAATAGCTTGCGCCTTAGCATAAATATATCTGACAGCTCCATCAGGGCGCAAAATTCTCATCTCATACTCGCAAGGATTTCCTAACTGACCAATCTCCTCTAGTCGCTCTAACCACAACTGTAGGTCATCTGGATGAATTTGCTTCCTGTGTTCTAAAAGAGTAGGTTCTGGTAGTTCAGGGTCAAGAGCAAAAATTCGGAATACTTCCTCAGACCAAGTTAATTTATCCCCCTCCAAATCAAATTCCCAGTTACCCAAGTGCGCCAGTTTTTGAGCTTCTTG
Organism: Microcoleus sp. LAD1_D3; assembly: GCF_036702135.1. Taxonomy (NCBI): domain Bacteria; kingdom Bacillati; phylum Cyanobacteriota; class Cyanophyceae; order Oscillatoriales; family Microcoleaceae; genus Microcoleus; species Microcoleus sp. LAD1_D3. Next base: position 37,846 of record NZ_JAUBSB010000041.1, read on the forward strand.
CAGCTTCGTTTCTTTAGTCTTTAATTCCTGCGTGCGCTCTTCTACTCTCACCTCCAGCGTCTGCGAATAATCCTCCAACTGTTCCTTTGCTGCAGACAAATTAGCAACAAGTACGGCATTCTCCAGAGAGATAGCCGCTTGGGAAGAAAGCATTTTTAACACCTCCAGTCTAGTTGGAGAAAACGCTTCAAAAGTTAAATTATTTTCCAGATAAAGAATGCCTACGAGTTTGCTTTGATTCAGAATGGGAGTACAAAGCGCAGATTTCACTTGCCGTCTTTTAATATAGGGGTCATCTGTAAATAGACCTTCCCTAGCCGCCTGACTTAAAACCACATCAGAGTGCGTCCTTTCAACATAATTAATCACCGTTATTGGCAAAACCTCCGCTGGAGCCACTGTCGGACATTGCTCAACTGCAACATCCGAAGACTCCACCGATGCCGCTGCTTGAATCAGCAATTTTCCTTCCTTGGGCATCAACAGAAAACCTTTTTGTGCTCCGGCATTCTCGATCGCCATTTTCATTAACTTTTCTAGCAACTTGTCCAACACAATTTCACTAGCTAGCGCTTGAGATCCTTTCAAAACAGTTGTCAAATCCAATAAAGTGCTGTGACTGCTGTTCGTGCTAGAATTAGTGCTAGTAATAGTTCTATCGGCGCTGGGTTTTGCCGCCGATGCAGGGGGTAAAGACATCGGATATTCTAATTCCAAATATTTGACCTTGGCGGTTGCTCCCCAATGAATATAGCCGTAGTAAGCATCTATCAGATAACTCTCAGCCACTTTGTTTCGACCGTTAGCTCGATAAAATTCTGCCGCCCGTTCGTTTGCTAGCGCTTCTTCGTGGATGTATTCATTCTCCGAGGCTCCTTTCACCGCTCGATCGTAATACTGAGCCGCTTTTTCATATTGTCCCAATACTCGCGCTTTCTCAGCCTCTACTAAGTCATATTTGTGCTGATAATTTCCCGGACAGTGAAAAGCCCAATGCTTCATTTTTTTCTGAAGCGAAGCAACTTTTTTTATATCTTGTTTCTGTTCACTTGTTGAAGCTGTGGGATGCAAAGCTAAGAGTGCTAGACAATAGTAAAAGTTGTGAATGGGAACATACATCGTGGACATCGCACCCTCAGAATAATTTGATGCTGTCACGGCATTTTCAGCAGATTGAGCATAATCTTTAAATAGATAATGTAGCCAGGATTTATACAAGTAAACTACAAATACTACGAGATTATTTTGACTCTCCTTTAAAGCTGGCAGCATAGTTTGTTCATTAAACTTTTCGCCAACTAATAGACGAGGATTGGTTGTTTTACCTTGCAAATTTAAGACAACTTGCGCCCCAAGTCGGGCTTTATAAATCATAATTTCATTCTGATAATTCAGCAGCATTTGAATATATTGCTCCTGCTTAGTCTCCACAGAATCCAGAGGTTCGCCGCTCAAAAATATATAATTGCTGTAAAAAGTAGCACAATAACAAGCATTGTTGACATCTCCCGTTTCTAGTCCACTCTGAATACCCTCAAGTAAACCGATAAGACTTTCCCTGACCTGTTCAGACCAGTGACGGATAAAACCATTAAAAAGTAGCGAGATTTGAGAGTTGTGCAAGTTGGTGTGGAATCGTTCTAAAAGTGCCTGAGCTAGTTGACCGTATCGGTATCCAGAATCCATATCACCTAATACTGCACAGTGAATCAGCCCGTAACTTCCATACCCCTGACTAGACAGCGGCGCATTCCCGTACTTAAGAGAAAGAATAACTATTTTAAAGGAGATCAGTGGGAACATATCGGGTGCTGTTACAGAAGCAGCCGGACACATATTCGTTAAAATCCGTATAGCCGCAATTTTATGAAGGTCAGTCATTGGTGGCAACTGGGCTAAATCCTCAATCCGTTTGTTTCCCACAGCTAATTTTGTCTGTATTAGCCCCATAAAAATATTTAATTTAGTGGGTTTTTGAGGGAGATAGACTCCCAACAGTTTCAAAGCTTCGAGAGCTATATCTATCGAAGCTTGGAATTGATTTTGATTAAAGTAGAAAACAACTTTTAGCTCATAAACTTTGACTTTTTCTAGTAAATTTTGGGCGCGGAATATAATAACCTCTGATAGCTGAAACGCTCGCTCAAAATCGGTATTTATATAGGACGATTCCAGCGCTTGGGTATGGAGTTCCATGATTAAATCATAGTGACTCTGCCAAGCGACATCGAGTAGAAGTTCTAGACCTACATTAAAATATTTTAGCGCTGCTTCATAGGCGGCAGAACTCTTAGCTTTTTTACCCGCTATAAGATTAAATTTAGCTAGTTCATCTCGCTTTTCTTGAGTTGTGAGGAATTCAACCCCGATATTGAGTTGGTTGACAATATCAAAGATATTGTCTGCTATTTCCGATGGCGGGGTTGAATTCAGTAGGAGGGAGCCGATTTTTAAGTGAGTTTGTTTTTTCTGCGAGTCAGGGATGAGAGAATAGGCGGCTTGCTGTATGCGATCGTGCAAAAACCTGTAATCAATTGAGCAGTGCATAATTGCGGGATGATTTTGATTGTTTTGTGGGATGGGCGTCCCGCCCGTCCGGTGTGTTTTCACGATTTCCTCATCAAGCATCGGAATTTTGTAAGCATCGCTCATTGGCAAAATTAAACCAGCTTGAAGCGCATCCCATAAATCTGCCGCCGTTTCCGAGCCGGATTTTTCCCTAACAATTGCCAAATTGTCTAAATTAAAATGGTTGCCCATACAAGCCGCTAATTTTAACACTTGCTGCGTCTGCTCGGGTAGTTGTTGAAGATTCCGAGCAACTAATTCAACGACACTGTAATCTGCAATGCCAGCGGCTTCAATTTCCGTTATATCCCACTGCCATCCACCAACCGTGAAATCAAAAACTAACAGTTGTTCTGAGTGAATAGTTGAAAGAAGTTGAGTTATAAAAAATGGATTGCCGCCAGTTTTATTAAAAATTAACTCTGTCAAAGAATTTAAGTTTTTCGTTGGATTACCCAAAGTATCCCCTACTAGCTCAGTGACGCTGCTTAAATCTAAACATGGGAGAATAATGTGATGCACAGCCGCACAAGTATGTTGAATTTTTTCGACAGTTTGAACTAACGGATGAGTCGAATTTACTTCGTTATCTCGATATGCTCCTATTAGTAAAAAATATCGGCTATTCTGGTCACTAACTAATTCCTGAATCAATTTTAAGGAAGCTAAATCTGCCCACTGCAAATCATCCAAAAAGAGAACTAATGGGTGTTCAGCTTGGGCAAACACACTCATGAATTCTTTGAACAATCGATGAAAGCGATTTTGAGATTCTGTCGGTTCCAATGGGGTAACAGCAGGCTGCGAACCAATTATTAGTTCGACAGAAGGGACAACCTCCATAATAATTTCACCGTTATTACCCAGCCTTGACAAAAGCTTTTCTTTCCAAATTGCCAAATCTTCTGAGCTTTTTGTTAATAACTGCTGCATTAATGATTCAAAGGCTTGAGTTATTGCAGCATAAGGAATATCTCGCTTAAACTGATCAAATTTACCAGCAATAAAATAACCCCGCTGCCTGACAATTGGTTTGTGGATTTCACTGACAACTGAGGTTTTACCGATGCCTGAGTAACCGCTCACCAACAACATCTCTGTTTTCCCAAAGCTGACTCGCTCGAATGATGCTATCAAATCAGCGACTTCTTGGGTGCGGCCGTAGAGTTTTTGGGGAATCAAAAATTGACCTGATTTGTCAAGTGTCCCTGGAACGAAATTTTCTATTTTGTCAGTAGTTTGTAGCTGGGTTAGACAATTTTCCAGGTCTGCTTTTACTCCAAAGGCACTTTGATATCGGTCTTCGGCATTTTTAGCTAATAGTTTCATGACAATAGATGAAACTACCAGGGGGACTTCCTTTTTTAACTGATTGGGAGGAGCTGGCGTCACCGCAATGTGGCTGTGAATTAATTCTAAGGGGTCGGTTGAATTAAAGGGTAACTCTCCGGTCAGCATTTCATAAAACGTGATGCCTAGAGAGTACAAGTCAGTTCGGTAGTCGAGGTCTCGGTTCATCCGACCAGTTTGCTCGGGGGATATATAGGCGAGAGTGCCTTCTAGCACGGTGGTATTGATATTTTGGTGGACTTCTCTAGATAGGCGCGTTGCCATGCTAAAGTCGGTGATTTTTACTTGTTCAAAATCGGGTGTAATGATAATATTTGATGGTTTTATATCTTTATGAATAATCTGGTTTTGATGCACTTCTCCGAGAGTTTGAGCCACTTGAATAGCCAGCGGCAAAAACTTCTGAATTTTAATATTTTTACCCGCGAGATGGTGTCTGAGAGATTGACCGCCGCAATCTTCTAAGATCAGGGCGAAACTGTTTTTATATTTTTCTAAGCTATGGGGTTTGACAATCCCTTCAAGCTTGAGATTCGAGCTAATTTTGTATTCATGTCTCAAGCGGGTAATTTCTTCTATTGTGGGATACTCGGTATTGAGTGTTTTAACGATCGCCGACGATCGATCGGATTCCCTGACTGCGCGATAAATGATGGACTTCACACCAAGTTGAACAACTTCTGTGAATTTGTAACCGGGAAGTGCATTCATGGCTTTTATTCTCTGACTAAGTGTTGGGTTAATATCGCGCTTGATGTCGATCGGAGCGGGGGCGGACGCTACTTAAGTATTTTTTGTAATTGTGGTAATTTGGGATACTTTAAAATTTCAGTAATTACTCAGGAATTTTTTAGATAGCGAGATGCCTAAACTTTGAAAGTGCCTGGACAGCCAAACATCTGGTTTGAATTCCGACTTAATCATGTACGGTCTGACACCTCACCGAGTTGATTGCCATATTGTAACAAATTCTGTGATGCCGATCGCACACATGACAGACAAATCCTTATAAATTTAAGGTTTAGCTAAATCTTTGAGCCTTGTAACCAAGTAACGAATAGGACGCCTGGGTCTTGAAAACGCAGGTTGAGGCGATCGAGATCAGAATTTAATATGACGTGCATTACAAATAAGCATGATTTAGATCACAAGTACAGAGTGATGAACTTGCTAGCATCTTTTCATCATTAGGTGCATCCCCATGGAAGAAGTCCTAGCATTGATTGAAAAGAAGAAGCAAGAATTTGCTAAATCTGGGCTATTTGAGTTTATGCGAGACACAAGTATAGACCCCAGACAACGCCTTGCTTTTGCTCCCTGTGTTTCTCCTTTCGTGATGAGTTTTGGTGAATTTAACAAGTATGTGTTCCGAGAAGAACCAACCAACGATCCACTTCAGGTAATAGTCAACAATCATACTTATGAAGATGATCATCACTGGTTGTGGTTTTTACAAGATTTGGAAACACTGGGTATTGACATATCTGTGAATTTCAGTGATGCTTTGAATTTTCTATGGAAGGAAGAAACAAAGGGAGCACGTTGGGTATCACATCAAATTTTTCGAGCAGCTTTTGGGGCTAGTCCTATTACTAAGTTAGCCATCTTGGAAGTGATAGAAGCAACCGGTAATGTGTTCTTCTCAACGGCGGCACCTATTGCTCAAGAATTACGAACAATTACCCAAAAGGAGTTGCTTTATTTTGGCTGTTTTCATTTAGCAGTGGAAACAGGTCATACTACAGGAACCCTGGAAGTGGATAAATTGATTAAAAACATACCACTCTCAGAGGAAACCCGCCAAGAGGCTTTTAAGATAGTTGAGAACTTGTTTGAAGTTTTCACAGAACTGACGGCTGAGCTTCTGGTTTATGCAAAAACGCATAGCTTTGAGCAACCTTTTGCCAAACCCCGCCCGATTTTGCAACCTTTAAAAGCTGCGTAGCTTACCCGATGTAAAATTTTCAACTCTTAGAACCAGACCAATCTTAGAATCAGACAAAATTTATTACTTAGTAAGGAGACTCATCATGTCAGAAGTTAACAGCAATTCTTCAACTGTAATCAATGAGCTAGAACCGACAATGATTCACACTTGGACTGAGAATCTGGATATTGCTCATACTTGGACTGAGAATTTGGATATTGCTCATACTTGGACTGAGAATTTGGATATTGCTCATACTTGGACTGAGAATTTGGATATTTCCCAGAGTTCTCACATACCTGAAGATCAGAAACGGGCAGTAGGATAAAACTGAGATATTGCACCAATGTGAATAAGCCTTTTAGGAACGGGATCTCCGGCCCGTTCCACAAGAGAATTTATTTGTTGTGAAACAGGCATCTTGCCTGTTCTTGACAATGGTGCAAAATCTCAGATAAAACCTGTTGTAAATAACTATTCAGCCTCCGAATGAGCGAGGCTGAATAGTTAGACATTTATCTCGTCAATGCCCAAAATTAGCATCTACTATCCCTATTTGATATGAGCCATTACGACGTTGTTATTGTCGGCGGCGGCCCCGCTGGGAGCACTGCTGGCACTCTGCTCAAGAAATACAATCCCAATCTGAGCGTGCTAATCCTAGAGAAAGAAAAATTCCCTCGCGATCACGTTGGGGAAAGTCAATTGCCTCAAATTAGTGATGTGCTTCAAGAAATGGGATGTTGGGACAAAGTAGAAGCAGCAGACTTCCCAATTAAAATTGGTGCTACCTATCGCTGGGGAACAGATCCGCATCCTTGGGATTTTAATTTTATCAAGCCTGAACAGTTTAAAGATGAGCAGCGTCCTGCTAAATTTGAGGGACAGAGACGGCAAACTGCTTTCCAAGTCGATCGAGCAAAATATGATGAAATTTTGCTGCGTCACGCGGAAGAAATGGGATGCTTAGTAAGAGAAGAAACGCCCGTTGTTAAAGTAGATACAGAGGGCGATCGCATTACCGCCCTGCATCTGCGGCAAGAACAAATAACCGCCCGCTACTACATCGACGCCTCCGGCCACATTGGCGTGGTGCGGCGAGTTTTAGGAATTGAAACACACTGCCCGACGCGGTTGCAAAATATCGCTATCTGGGACTACTGGACAAACGCTGAATGGGCCGATGAAATTGGCGTTGGTGGCACGCGCGTACAGGTGATGAGTTTGAGTCACGGGTGGATTTGGTTTATTCCCTTGAGCCCCACTCGCACCAGCATCGGTTTCATTTGCCCTGCAGAACATTATAAGCAAATGAAACAGCGGCCAGAGGAGATATATTCCGAAGCCCTCAACAGCGAACCCCGCATCAGCAAGTTAATCGCTAATGCTACCAGTACCGGAAAGATTGAAACTACAAAAGATTGGTCATTTTTGGCTGATAGAACAGTAGGAGAAAACTGGTTTTTGGTCGGAGAAGCGGCCGGTTTTGCTGATCCAATTTTAGCTGCTGGCATGACTTTAGCTCACACAGGTGCCCGTGAAGTGGCTTACACAATTTTGGAACTAGAGCAGCAGAAGCACGAGGCTAACTGGCTGAAAACTCAATACGATGGGAATCAACGACGCCGAGTGCAACAGCATATTCGCTTCGCCGATTACTGGTACGCTGCTAACGGTCAATTCACTGATTTACAAGAGCATTCTAGGGAAATCGCGCGGGATTCAGGGTTGAATTTAAGCCCGGAAAAAGCTTTTCAGTGGTTGGCTCAAGGCGGATTCACGAATGATATTTTGGGTCAAGCTGTGATTGCTGGATTTGATTTGGGTTCTATGAAACAGGTGATGCAACGCTTCTCGCAGCAGGAGGTTCCGTGGCTACTTTCGGCATACAATGTGTTTCAGTTAGATTTATTGGATGCGGAAGTCGAGTTTGTAGCTGTTTATGATGCTGGTCAAATTAGCAAGATCAAGTGTTATGTGAAGAACGGTCAGCGCTTGCCTGTTACAGGTTTATATGGTTTGCTGATTGACATTTTGAGCCGCACTCAGTACATTGAACAAATTTATCGGCAGTTGGTACTGGTGTTTGGAGAGCGTTTTTCTGTGCAACACGCTCGTGTAGCTCTGCATCAAGCCCTTGGTTGTTTGGAGGTGATGGTGAGTTCTGGTATTGTCAAGGCGATATTAAACCCGGAGTTGTCTAAGTTGAATATTTCCATACCTATGGAAGGTGAGTTAATTCACACTCACAGGGATGCGAATTAAGGCGCTACCAGAAAGCTTGACCCCAAACCATCTCAAATCTTAAAAAACAAAAAGTCTGAAGCTGGAAAATTCCAACTTCAGACTTTTACTAACTCCCCGGGTAGGATTTGAACCTACGACCAATCGGTTACACTTATCCCAACGTTTCCGAAGGGCGCGGACTATTTCATCATCCCTACAAATCATGTTTGTGATCTGTCGTCGGATGTCGGGCGCTATGAGATTTATTGGTTAGGCTCCTCATCTCTAGTCTCTGCACCTTCCTGGGTACTTGCGATCGCAACCGCTGCCTTTCGCCAGACTTGGCTCAAGATTGCCGCCACCCGAAGTGCTGCGGTTTCCTTGAATTCACCCGATTTTTCAGTATCCGTTACCGGATAGAGCTGCTATGTCACTAGGGCTTTTGGTTGATGCCAAAGGCTTGCATTCATTACAGCCGACCGCTCTGCCACTGAGCTACCGAGGATTGGGGGTTTTTGTTACCCACATTTACTAACAATAGCTGAACTTACTCGATTTGGCAAGGCCTTTGACAAACTTTTTTTTTATCAGACAGCGAGCGGGTTTCAGCAGCTAATGCAGCCCCATTCTCAACTTGGCGAGGCGCTGCTGGGATTCTGGATCGAGGGAACTGGCGAGAAAGCGACTGGAGTTGTGTTTGCGGGATTTGTGCCGGCGCTCGCTGCGGCGCGCGGTGGATTCTACGTCAGCCGCTAGTTGTTCGGCGGACATCCATTCGGCACCGTAGCCGACTACGGTCAATTGTTGCGCTCGGTCTGAGGTGGCGACAATCATGCGGCCTTTGCCTTTGACCGATCGCAACTCGTAGCGCAAACTAGCACAAGATTTTTCAATATAGGTATCTGCTGTCTGACCGAAGTCAGTGTAGTGCACCGATAAATTTTTAGTAATAATTTCTTTAACGCCGGGAGTATCTCGATAGTGCGCGTCAAACACCAGCCGAGCCTCAAAATCTTGAACAGCGCTGTAGTTAACTAAAACCTCTATTAACTCGCGGCGAGCTGTTTCGAGTTCGTCGCGATCGCGCTTCTCTCGGAGTCGAGGCCAAAGTCCAATTATGTTATAACCGTCTACAAGTAAAACTGCTTGTGATACATAGGGTGACATGGTTCAAGGCTGAAGAGATCCAGCACGTATAGGACATTATTTGCATTGTTCATCAAAGCTTTTGTTCAATAATATTACCTATTGATGTGTAATTGCTAGGTTACATCGCAATAATTAAACCCCCCAGAGCCAGCTTTACCTGAGTTTTGGGGGGTTAGATTAACCTATAAATTTTCCGGCTTATTCGGCCGATTCCAGCGATACGGGCGATGGCTTACGCCCCGCTTCGCTACGTACAACTGTCGGCAGGGATATTTTCTCAACAGCAGGAGTACAACCGAGCCACTGCACCGACAACTCCTCAAACTGCTGCGGGGGGCCGCTCACGCAAAAACGAGTCGGTAGCGCAGTACCAGGATTCCGCAGCCCTAAAAGCTCCAATTCTCTGGCAGCAGCAGCCACCACCCGTACCGCAGGATCGATCAATGTCACCCCAGCAGGCAAAAGGGAGCGAAGCACAGGAGCTAACAGCGGATAATGAGTGCAGCCGTAAATCAGCGTATCGATGCGTTGCTGAATCAAAGGAGCCAAATATTCCCCAGCCACCTCACAAGTATAAGGGTCGTGAATCCGGTTTTGCTCCACCAGTGGCACAAAAGCCGGACAGCTAACCTGCCACACCAGGCAAGAATCGTCCATCTCCAAAATCGCATTTCGATAAGCATTGCTAGCAGCCGTAGCAGGAGTTGCGATGACCCCGATCCGCTTGCCTTGCTGCACTGCAGCCTGCGCCCCCGGCAGAATTACTCCCAGCACCGGGATATCAAATTCAGCCTGCACCATCTCCATCGCCAAAGCAGAACTGGTGTTGCAGGCCATAATCACCATTTTCACATCCTGTTCCACCAACCAGGCCATAATTTCGCGGACAAACTCCACAATTTCCGACGGCGTGCGAGTGCCGTAAGGCAGCCTCGCCGTATCTCCAAAATAAAGTATCGATTCGTTGGGCAATTGTCGGTACAACTGAGTCAAAACAGTCAAACCCCCCACGCCGCTGTCAAAAATACCGATTCTTTGTTGTCCAGAGTCTGTTGTCATTTGTTAATAGTTAGTTATCTGTTGGCAGTTATCTGTTGGCAGTTGGCAGTTGTCAGTTGTCAGTTGGCAGTTGTCAGTTGTCATTTGTTAATCGTTTGCTGTGGCTAATAACAAATAACCAATAACCAATAACATTAATCAACAATCAACAGTCAACAGTCAACAGTCAACTGCCCACTGCCCATTATCTTTGTTGAAGATAAAACAAAATGCCGCGAGCGATCGAAGCCGCCATTTGACTGCGGTAAGCTGGATCTGAAAGCCTAGCAGCATCCTCAGCACCCGTGACAAAACCCACCTCCAGCAAAACAGAAGGCATAGAAGTCTTTCTCAAAACATAAAATCTCGCCTGCCGCACCCGGCGGTCAGTCGCCCCCGTGCCCTCCAAAATACTGGCGTGAATCACCCTCGCCAAATCTTGGCCGTTATTGAAATAATAAGTCTCAATCCCACTGATATCCGGCCGGCTCATATTAATTGCATTAGCGTGAATGCTGACAAACAAAGTAGCATTCACCCGTTCCGCCAAAGAAACTCTGGGGTCCAGGTCGATTTCGCTGTCGTCAGTCCGAGTCATCACCGCCTGCACCCCCTGCTGTTCCAGCAGCCTCGCCACCTGAAAAGAGATATCCAAAACAATCTCCTTCTCCTGAATGCCCTGAATCCCGACTGCCCCCGGATCGCGACCACCGTGACCAGGATCGATCGCTACTACGGCGCGGCGGTTAGAAACTTGGGGCAAATCGTCGCTTCCGAAAGTCCTTCTCGGCAAAGGCGACAAATTGGGAGGGCGAGTCAAAGGTTGCTGCGCGCTAGCATTAGAGCGCAACTGCAAAGACAGCAACTGCGGACTCGGCCTCGTCACCCTGCCTACCTCTACCCCCGATCGCGGCTGCACCCAAATCACCACAGTCTCCGAGTCTTCTTGGCTGGCTGTAAACGATACAGGACTGTTGGCATCGAGCTGAGGAATTTCCCCCGTCAGGACACCAGAGGCGATCCTGATCCAGTAAGCTCTCGACCCCTGGTCCCACCCGCTGGTATAGGAGACTTGGCGGTCCGTTCTCACCACCAGTTGCGTGCCGTTACTGGCTAAATCAATTGACTGAACTCTCGCTAAATTTCCTTGAGCTTGTCTAGCCGGAGGGTCTACAGTCAGGCGGCGGGGAACCGAGGGCTGTCGTACTACACTTCCAGGCAATAGCACCACCCCGCCCAAATTGCTCACAGACGCCCGCCACTGAGTATTAGAATTCTTCATCCGCAAAGTCACGCGGGTAACGGGCGGGTCTGTTGGCAGTTGCCGGACTTCAATCTTGTCAACCCCGTGCTTGCCGTTCGTTTGAGGCTGTTGGCTGCTTAGGCCCGGATCTAAACTAGCTCCTTCAATATCGAGGGTGGCGATGTCCCCGGCGCGACTTTGTTCAAAATTAATTTGGGGGCGGCCGCCCGCAGTGCGGACTAAAAAACCGTCCGCCGTCACCTGAACGTTCTGAACTACAGTCGCCTCGGCAGACTGGGCTTGGGGTGCTGAAGATTCAACCGATAACCTTTCTCCCCCAGGCTCTGAAATCGGATTTTGAGTTTCTCCCCGCATCGGCGTTGGTAAATCCACTGTCCACTCGCTCGGAGAAATACCCCGGAATTTTACTTGCTGAGGGTCTATAGTAAACCCGTCTCTGATCTCGACCACAATTCTGGTCGTATCGTTGTCAAACTGCCCTACTCGCACCGATTCGATCGCCCCTGAGAGCGGTTTGCTGACCGAGGGACGACCCAGACTCGTCCCCGGCAAGTCGATTACCAACCGCATCGGGTTGAAAATTAGTTGAGCCTTGGGTTGTACTCCCCCCTCTGTTGTAATGTAAAGCCGGTTCTCTGAAGCATCAAACCGCCAAGATTGCAGTCTAGCTGCTTCGGCGGCTCCGGCGAGCAAAAATACACTTAAGAAACTCGGTAGTAGCCAGTGGAATTTCACGACAGTTTTTTCCTCGTTTGCGTTACTGCCAAAAGCTGGAAGGGCGCTGCTTGCCCGATCGGCTTTCAGCAGTTAGCCGCCAGCAGACCGGGGGCACGGGGGCCGTCAGTTGTTGGCTAAATTGACTTTTTTATGCGTTAACAGGCTCCCAAATGCCAGATCCCGGCATTTTTGAACTTTCCCGTATACTTGGGGGCGATCGGTTATAAGCAGACTGAAAGATTGTTGGCACAAGGGAAGGTATTTATTTTTAGGAGCAAGAAACAAGGTGTTTCTTAAAGCTAGAAGGTACAAGTTAGAAGGTATAATTTTACCGTTCTTCCAGAGAGGGGTTTCATAGCTCTTTAATGTTGGCGAAGCTCGTTACGGCAATGGTTATAATCCGCTTTACACTTGCGTTTTGTTCTAACTTTTCCTAAACTACCTCAATAACTTAACAACTTACCTCGCGAACAATCCGGATTTTCAAGATTTAGGTAACTTTTCAAGGCCGCCAAATGTTACTCCCAGACAAACTGACATATTCTTTGGGAAAAGCTTTTTTGCTAACACATTGACAGTTAAATACAACTACATATCGCCCCTGCTCTCTTTTTTTCTGAATTTTTTAATCAGGGATTTTCGGTGCTGCTTGAAACTTAGTGGGGCGATCGTGATCGCGCCCGCCAATTAGACAGTATAATAGCTAGTCCATGTTTTCAGCAGTAACGGGAGAGTTTTGTGTGTTACTTGGGCGGGCAATGCTTTGTCATTTAGACTCTTTTTGAGTGCACGATCTACAGCCAGAGCATTGGTTGGTTGACCTGATAAAAAGTTTTGACCGTAGATATAGTTATCGCAGTTGTAAAGTTTGTTGGACAGCAAAGACAATCGATCGGCTTCTGGGTAAAACCTATGATTTGGTTTAATGGCTTGCCTTTCGACTAACTGCATAACTTGGATGTGTACTACCAGTTAGAGAAGATACACTATCTTGGTGATTGTGTCAATCTCTGATTTTCTCAAAAAAGGGCCCTTCCATAAAAGTAGATACATGACATCACAGAAATACGGAGACTTACTTTCCTGCAAGAGTCGCCCACAGTAAAAAAGTTGTTTAGTTTAGGTTAGTTTAAGCCTCCAGATAGCGGCTGTGGAGTCAATCTCTAACTTCAAATCGACTGACTCTCAACAAAGGGAATTTTTGTAATATAGCAACCGCTTTGACGGTTAGGACATTCTTAATTGCTGAAACATAAGCGGTCGATTGCTTCTTCCTTCTTTTTACCCTGCCCTTCTTCCTTCTTCCTTGTGCTATACCATACCGCCGGACCATACCGCCGGGTGCGATCGAGTTCTAGCAACTTTTTTTTGAGCCGGATAGATACCCGCAAGTTATTTTTTTCCCTTAGCAACGCACGGCCCTGTGTCTAATCAACAGCGCTGCAATTTGCTCCTGCCCGTAGGTGCAAAATTCCGGCTCATCCAGCTCAAAATTGCTTGATTTACTTGTTCCGGACATTCATCCTGGGGACAGTGGCCCGCATTGTCTAATTCAACTAGCTCTACATAATTGGGATTGCATTCGACATATTGGTGGGGTCGGGCGAACCGAGGGGGAATCATCCGGTCTTGTTTGCCCCAAATTAACAGCATCGGGATTGTTAAATTTCGCATCACCGTCTTGACACCGGGGCTGAATTGTGAACTACCTACAGCTTTAAATAAAGCGCAGAAGGCGCGGGCGGCTCCCCGATCACCTGCTGGCCCTGCTAGAATTTCCACTAATTCGTCGGTAACAGCTTCGGGATTGGAGTAGGCAAAGCCAACCCAGCGACGGACAAAGGAAGGCTTGCGGGCAAAATAAAATAAAGGCCTGAGTAAGATCGGAGAAACAAACAAACTTTCAACCGCTTCGATCGCCGGAAGCAGCCATCCGGGCACCGCCTCGGCTCGCACAGAGGGGTCTGGGAGGCTAATCATCACTGTGCCCGCCACCATGTCCGGGTGAGCTGCAGCCACGGCCAGACAAATCAGCGAGCCGATCGAGTTTCCTGCCAAGACTACCGGCTCTCTGATAAAATTCACCCAAAAATCATAAACTTGAGCGACCCACAAAGACACAGAGTAGTTGACCGGAGCTTTTTGGGAAGCGCCAAACCCCAACAAATCCAAAGCGTAAACGGTTTGGTTTTCGGCGAGTTGGGCGAGATTTTGTCGCCAGTGACCGATCGAAGCTCCAAACCCGTGCAGTAAAATAATCGGCGTTCCCGATGCGCGCGGGGCAATTGCCTCGGCCGCAGAATCTTGAGATTCGAGCGCGTCTTGATTTCGCCCCAAAACCGGCCGCAAATAAGTGTAGCGAGTTTGCCAACCCCGCCACATCCAGTCTCGTTGGGTTCCCACCCGTTGGTGCCACAGCAGAGAATTTGTCAATTTTGCCTCAGCTCGCAACATAAATTTACACTTGCTTATACCTATTCTACAAGGCAAATCAGGCGACTTGGGGGACTTGCCAGACCGGGGGAGAGGGGGTAAGAAAAGCGGTTGTACCTCATCCTTAAGCTTTTACCCTGAATTTTTGACGGTTTTGTCATCAATCGGGCAAGGGGGCGGGCGATCGTGTGTGAAGTTAAAATAAAACTAGGCAGAAACTCAGCCAGACTGAGTAGAATAGCAAGTATTGTAAGAATTCATTTACGATCGTCCAAATATTCCCCAAGGCTTTAGCGGAGGGGAGACAGGGCGCGGTAGTACGTCCGGTAAGGGTAACACCTTATAAAACAGTTCGATCGTCAATCGTGAAAAATTGACCGATCAAACCTGTAACTATCAAGAAGCTTCGCTATTAAACTACTGCTTGTAAAACCATTCATGCCTGTGATTGAAAGAAGACAAAATCGCAACCTACCCCAGATCAACGAAAATATTCGATACCCCAAAATCCGGGTAATCGATACCGACGGCGCGCAACTAGGGATATTGACGCCTGCAGAAGCGCTGCGCCTCGCAGAAGAAAAAGAACTGGATCTCGTACTTGTCAGCGACAAAGCTGACCCGCCCGTATGCCGGGTAATGGACTATGGGAAGTACAAATTTGAGCAGGAAAAGAAAGCGCGAGAAGCAAAGCGGAAGCAGCACACTGCCGATGTTAAAGAAGTGAAGATGCGCTACAAAATTGAAGAACACGACTACCAAGTGCGCCTCAAACTAGCAGACCGCTTTATCAAATCTGGGGACAAAGTAAAAGCCACGATCATGTTCAGAGGTCGGGAAATCCAACACAGCAACCTAGCAGAGGACTTGCTTAAGCGCATGGCCACAGATTTGCAGGAAATCGCAGAAGTGCAGCAAGCCCCGAAAAAAGAAGGACGCAGTATGATGATGCTGCTGTCGCCGAAAAAAGTATAAATAGATAGTCATTAGTCAGCAGTCATCAGTCATAAACTGGTGACTGATAGCTGATGACTTCCGAAGTTAGTCAGGAATAAGCTACCACACAGGGAAATCAACGCTGCATGGAAAATTTTCAAATCAGCGGTTCGGCGGGAGTAAGACATGGAGTGCTGCGATCGCTTAACCTGCGATCGGAAGAAGTAGAGCGAACCGTACTGATGTTCCTCGTCTACACTCTAACCTCCGTCGGGCTGATCTGGCTGGAACTCAGCACAGTAGGTCTTTTTCTAGATGAATTTGGTGCAGATAAAATGCCCTGGATTTACATAGCCAGTGCGTTTATCGGTTCTGGCTTGGGATTTGTCTACTCGTGGTTGCAAAAAATCCTGCCGCTAAGGCGCACCGTCGTAGTGGTTCTGGGAATGATGTCGGTACCCTTATTTTTGTTTCGATTTGGCATCGGCTACGAAAATACTAAGATAGCTGGCATCAGCATCGCTTTTATTACTATTTTTTTGATGTGGCTGTGGGTGGAAGCTTGCTATGTGCTGAACGACCTCAACACTTCTATCACTTCCAACCAACTGTTTAATATTAGAGAAATCAAGCGCACCTATCCGCTAGTGAGTAGCGGCTATCTAGTAGCTGGAGTAGTCAGCGGATTTTCTCTGCCTGTTTTGCTGCGCGTAGTTGGACTCCAAAACGTTACCCTCATATCCGGGTTGATGGTGGCGACAGGCTCGGTGTTGCTGTACTACCTCACGGAAAAATACAGCCAAGCATTCCCGGAAACGGCTCACTGGACGGATGATGATGAAGACGACGACCAAGAAGAATTTACCGCCCGCAAAGTTACAGGCCCACTCCAAAAATACGCCGTACCTCTAGTCAGTTTCTTCATCCTCGCAGAAGTCGTCTACGTGCTGGTAGATTTCCAATTCTACAGCCAGTTAGAATACCAAAACCCTGGGGACGGAGCTAGCTGGATCGCTAGCTTCCTGGGCATTTATGAAGGCATACAAGGCCTGTTTCAAGTGGCGACTCAGTGGTTCGCTTCGAGCAGGTTGGTGGAAAGAATCGGTGTATTCGTGACGGCGATGATTTTGCCGGCGGGCATCGCGATACTCGGGGTACTAACCATAGGAGCATCCCTGGGCCAGCTAGTATCTGTGTTCATCGGGCTGATATTGCTGAGATTTTTAGACGAACTGCTGCACTACACGCTTTTGGAAACCGTTAGTCCGGTTTTATTCCAACCGATTCCCGACAATATTCGATCGGGCATTCAAACTTTGGTCAACGGTGTGGGCGAACCTTTGTCCACCGGAGTTACAGGAGTCGGCATCCTGATTATGCTGTGGGTGACAGGCACGATACTCCCCCAGCAAGATGAAGAGGTATTTCACGACCAGCAAAGCTTGATATTTATTGGCGTGATCGTCATATTGGCACTGTTGTGGGTGTTTGTCGTATGGTTGATCCGCTCTCAATACGTGGGTTTGTTGGTCAAAAGTGCGGAGCGGGGGCGCTTGGGCGTCACAGACGTTGACCTCAAAGCTCTCAAGCGCGCAGTGGTGGAAACTCTACAAAAGCCGGGGGGCGAAGATGAAAAGCGCTCTTGCATAGAACTCCTGACGCAAATTGACCCGAAAAATGTCGGAGAAGTTCTGGCTCCCCTCCTCGATTCGCTGTCCCCTGGTTTGCAGCGCCAGAGCTTGGAAACGATGCTGCAACACCCGAACCCCGCATATTTAGAAGCTGTCCGCGCACTTTCGCAGCAATCCTTGCCGCCGGAGGTGCTGGCCTTGGCTTTGCGCTACATCTGGCTGACGGAAGCTGAACCGAATATTGAGAGCTTGCGGCCTTACTTGCAGCCGACGGTCGATCCGGTGGTGCGGGGTACGGCGGCTGCTTTAATTATGAGAAGGGGCGATCGCCTGCAAAAGGCAGAGGCTACTAACACGCTGCGCCAAATGCTGACGCACAAACAAGAGCGGGAACGTGTTATGGGGACGCGGGCTCTGGGAGAGGCTGATTATTTGCAAGGACTGCGGCTGTACATCCCCAATCTGTTGCAAGATGAATCTCTGCGAGTGCGCTGCGCTCTGTTAGATGTGATTTCGTCTACTCATTCGGAAGAATATTATCCTTCGCTGCTGCGCGGACTCGGTTACAAATCGACTAGGGAAGCGGCTTTGCAGGCTATAGTCAAACTTCACAACGATGCCATTCCTTTGCTCGTGTATTTGGCTGAGGATATCCACAAGTCCGATTTGGTCAGGTTGCAAGCTTGGACGGCTCTGGGTCAAATTGGGACTGCGGAGGCGATCGACATTTTGGTCAGCAATTTGATGACGGCTTGGGGCACGACCAGGCGCAACATCCTTCGCATCCTGTTGAAAATGCCTTCGGAAGCGGGGATAGAAGGGGTTCTAGACCGCATCGGCCGCAGTGGCTTGGAAACTCTCATCGAACAGGAGTTAATGTTTATCGGTCAAATTTATGCAGGTCTGGTAGATTTGTCTGGGGTAACAACCTACGGCAATTTGTCGGGGGGTGCTAACAGCACTGGGGCACATGGGGACGATACGGCTCAATTGTTGCAGCGGGCTCTGGCGGGGTTGGAAGCGGATGCTAAGGAGCGGTGTTTTTTGCTGATGAAGTTTCTTTATCCGCTGGACACAGTACAAGCGGCTGCTTTCAACATCGCTTCTGGCCAACCTTCTTTGCTTGCTAGGGGATTGGAAATTCTCGACAATACTGTGGATATAGCTAGGAAGCGATCGCTGATCAATTTGTTGGATCAGAATTCGGAAAGAGAAAAATTGAGCAACCTCTCGGAATTGATGGTTTACAAACCTCTAGCCCCTAGCGATCGCTTGCGCCGCTTGCTAGAATTGCGCCACTTCCTTTCCGATTGGGCTTTGGCGTGCTGCTTTCACTTGGCGAGGGAAGCGCGCTGGAGCCTTACGGCTCAACAAACTCTTGTCTGTCTGCAGCACCCGACGGGTTTTGTCCGCGAAGCAGTGTTAGCCTATTTGAAAATAGCCTCGCCGCGGGCTTTGGTCGAATTGTTGCCCAGGCTGCAAAATGACCCCGATAATTTGGTATCCGCTCAAGTTGAAGAGATGATGGCAGAGTTGGGTGCTGGGGGAAAAAGGTAACATTAGTTAGTTGTCAGTTGGCAGTTGTTATTGTCAGTCAACAGTTAACAGTCAACCGTTTTTATTCCCCTTCTTCTTCCCCTTTTTAAGTTTAAATTAATCACTGCATCTCATTATGTTAACCAGCGTCGAACGCCTATTGTTTGTGAGGGAGGTTCCGATTTTTAAGGAACTGCGGGATGATTTTCTCGTGCGTCTAGCATCGGTAATGGATGAACTTTCATTTCCTTCCAAGCACAGGATTTTTACGGAAGGACAAGAAGGTCGGTCTCTTTATATTTTGGTATCGGGAACGGTGCGGGTGCATATAGGCGATCGGGATTTGGCACAGTTGAAAGCGGGGGCTTGTTTTGGGGAAATGTCGCTGTTTGATGCAGAACCTCGATCGGCTTCTATTTCTACTCTCGAACAATCCGAGTGTTTGATGCTGACTCAAATGCAGCTATATGATGCGATTGATGAAACGCCGGGAATTGCTGTGAATATTATTCGCTTGCTGTCGCGCCGGATTCGCGAGTTGAATCAAAAGTTGAATGCTAAAGAGGCAATTATGCCACCTACAGAGACTGTGAGAGTTGCTGAAATGCGATGAAAGTGGGGAATTAGGAATTGTGTTTTTAGTCGCTCGGTAATTCTGCAATTCTGCACAATTTATCTTCTGTAAGGTGCGAATAGCGATTACGAATAGGCACAATTTCTCTGGTAGATTATACCAAATCCGGGTTAGCTACCCCCTGATGATGGCAGAGCCGAAACGGAACCCTCTGTGCTCGATCACTAGCGCGAGTTAAGGGTTGATGAAATTTGAGTCTGGTTAATCCTTAAAACTGTTTGATGTCAGGCAGGACACCGGCGGGCGATCGAGAGATGGGCGGGCAACGCAAGGAGCTACAATAGGGCTTGCTGAATAAGTTAAGAAAAATCACGATCGCAATTGATGGGTGATTCAAGTTCGGCGAAACATAATTTTTTGTTTTCTATAACTTGTCCCGTTATAGTTTTTGATAATAACTGACCCGTAAATAGGGCTTGCTGAATAATCGATCGCATATTGCGTCGCGAAAGGTTTCGATCGGGCGATCGAGAATAAAGTGCCAGATAAACAGGTAAAATAGGCCAAAACCCATGCATCACCACCTGAGATCATGTACAAAAAGGTTGAGCTTGCTCTCATCCCACCCTTGGACTTTAAACTAGCCAACGGGTCTAAATTGTCACCAGATAACCGTTGGGTAAAGATGGCCCAAGTAATACCGTGGTCAGAATTGGAATCCGAATATGCTCAAAACTTCCCCACAGAAATGGGTGCACCAGCTTTCATCATGGAGGATGGCGTTGGGGCCATTAATTATTAAGGAAAAATTAGGAATTAGCGATCGGGAAACAGTAGAACTAATCCGTGAAAACCCGTATCTGCAATACTTTATCGGTCAATCAAGCTACAGTAACGAGCTGCCATTTAACCCATCACTATTAGTTCACTTTCGACGGGCGTATTAGTCCCAACCTAATTAATAAAGTAAACGAACGAAGGGTTGAAAAAATGTGGGAAATTACCCCAGTTAAACCCGAAAAAAAAATGATTTGGACGGCAAAAATGAATCACCCAAGTTCTGAAAATTAATCATAGATGCTCCCTCGGCCCCAGCAGATATTACCTATCCGACCGACTTAGGACTATTAAACAAAGCCAGAGTCCATACAGAAAAAATTATAGACATCCTGTATAAACAGATCAAATATCAAACCAATAAAAAACCAAGAACCTACTGTAATAAGGCCAGAAAAGATTACTTACAGCACTTCCGGGTGTTATGAGGTACAATAAGAATAGATTAAAAAAATACACCAATGAAAGCATATTCAGTAGATTTGCTTTCCAAAAATAGTAGCAGCCCATCAAGATCAGAAGCTGTCGATCAGAAAAACAGCAGCGATATTTTCCGTCAGTAAAAGCTTAGTTCAAAAACTGGTCAAGCAACAAAAAATAGAGGGTGATTTACAGCCGAAACCCAGGGGTAAACCGAGATACAGTCATTTGAATAATTCCACAGCTTCTTTGAGAGAAATAGTGGCAGCACATCCCGATGCAAC
>NZ_JAUBSB010000042.1:0-56612 GCF_036702135.1 Microcoleus sp. LAD1_D3
TTTTTGGCTGGCATTTTTGTAAAAATTGACTAAACTTAATTTTTATTATACCCTATTTAAAGGTACAACAGCTTAGCCTTTATCGTCTAAGTTCCTCGTTGGCTCGTCAAGGATGAGAAGTTGAGGATTTCCTGCCAAAGCTAGGGCAAAGTAAAGTCGCTGCTTTTGCCCCCCAGATAAATCAGTCGCCCAAGCATCTTCCTTGTGTGCGAGACTAACTTTATTCAGGATATCTTCGCTGGAAAGAGGGTTGGGGTAATAGCTTCGCAAGAGATTAACTAATTCTTTGACTTTGACTTTTCGGGGAACTTGAGTGTCCTGCAAAACTACCCCCAAACCAATTTTAGAAGAAGAGTTATCTGGGGGAAGTCCCATAAGTTTAATCTGCCCACTACTAGGTTTTAAGACTCCTATAATTAGATTAAGTAATGTAGACTTACCAGAGCCATTTTCACCGCGCAAAACAATGAAATCGTTTTGCTTTACAGTTAGATTGATATTTTTAAGGACTTGAGAAACGCCAAACCCTTTATAGAATGATTTAGAAACCTGAGCGAGTTCGACGAGATTCATATTATGCAAGTGATTTAAAATGTCAAAAACTAATGAAGTGAAATTTGCATCAAGAACCAAATTCCCATTGCCACAGCAACAGCAGGAATGAGCGGGACACCAAGCACGTTTGTGAGGATTATTAGAGTTGCTGCACCTCCTAAAGTTCCCCAAAAATTAATAGCAATAGATGCCGTAGAATCGGTCGTAGTACAAGTGCTGAAAAAGCAAAATTCGCTTCCTTTAGTTAAGAGAAAAAATGTACACGCAGTAGCAACTACTACAATTCCCAGCACAGCCCATTTACCGACTGAAATTTGCGAGCCTAAAAAGCTTAAAGAGAACGATGGGGGTTCTGGGCTGTTTGAATTTTGCTGAATTTGCTCAGTGCCAGAAGGAACAACTTGCGACTCACTATTTAAGGGACTATGCGCTAGGTTGGAAGATTGTTGAGATTGATTAGAAACAGGTTCCATTTTCAGTAAATTGCTGCTTAAAGGTATGGTGAGTAAGTTAGACAAGACTTTGATTTAGCTTTCTAAAGAGAAAGAGCTGTTCTGATAGCTAACCACAGAGCAATGCCAATTCCTACAGTAACAACTAAGGGTGCATTAGCGATAGCTGCACCAGTGGCAAAAACAATTCCAATAGTTGCTCCCGTAATATCGGGATGCTGTTTGGCAGATTCTTCAATTTCTTTTAATGATTCCTGAATCGGTTTGTTGGGTTGCTCCTCCCCTGGAGGAGGAGTTTTTTCCGATGGCTTCTGAACCCAATCAGGTTTCTTCGCCGGAGGGGAAACTTTGGTCTCGGTAATCACAGGTTTATTAACAACTTTGAGCTGCTTAGGTTGTTTAAATTGGCATTCTGGTGGTAACTCCTTAGACCAATCAATCATGGGATGACAGGAATTTTGAACCTGCAAAGTTTCCACAACTAGGAGCGGTGTCCAAAGGAAGAAACATATTAACAGAATAGCTTGAAAGCGATGGTTGCGCCATTTCTCAAGCCAAGGTTGGTAAAATTTTGTGATAACTTCCATGATCGTTAGAGCTTCTATTTACAGAAATTACGCACACTATATAGATATGAGGAAAACTATAGATAGAATTATTATAGCAGATTATATGATTTTATTTCGCAATACTTTCGATCAAATATGACAACTCAAAACGGTCGGATTTAGCATCCAATTTTTATAACCATCCTGAACCAATTTAGTATAATTTGGTAAAATTTACTTGACAAAGTAGGATTTAGTAGGATATAGTACAATCAACCTCACTCAACGCTGACCCATGAATGTTGAAGATGTTGTACAATGGGCGAATAATTCGATTTTTAATAAAACCGGAGAACATCTTACACCCCTACAGGAAGCAATACTGACGGGTGTTTGGCAAAGGCAAAAATATCCTCAAATAGCTAAAGAGTTTAAGTGTAGTGAATCTCACGTTAAAAAAGAAGCGGCTAAGTTATGGGAAAAGTTGCGTGAGGAATTAGGAGAAGACCTTAATAAATTTAATTTTCGTTCTAAAGTAGAAAAAAAATATAGTATTTCTCAAGTTTCTAATTTTGTTCAATGTGTAAAAGGCAATATTAATATTTGTAATGAATTTGTACAAACTAATGAAGATACAAAAACTCGCTCGCCCTTTCCCCCTGAATCTCCCCAAAATCAAGATCGATCGCCCATAATCGATTTAACAGACGCACCCGAACTCCCTTACTTTTACGATCGCACTTCAGAACTCTCCACCCTCAAACAATGGATTTTACAAGCCCACACCCGCTTGATTACCGTCTACGGCTTAAGCGGAATTGGCAAAAGCGCGATCGCCCTCAAACTCATCGAACAAATTCAAACCGAATTTGATTATATTATTTGGTTAAGCCTCACCAACACTCCGGCACTTTCAACCCTCCAAACCGAACTCAAGCAATTTTTTGGGCGATCGCAACAACCCCCATTACCCACAATCATCGATTATTTCCGATCTTCTCGCTGTCTAGTAATTCTTGATGACGTACAGAATATTTTTAGTAGCAGTCAATTAGCAGGTCAATATTTAGCAGGCTATGAAGACTATGGCAAATTTTTTAAACAAATTGCCACATCCTCTCATCAGAGTTGTTTAATCCTCCTCAGTTGGGAAAAACCCAAAGAAATCGCGAATTTAGAAGCCGAAAACCTCTCCACGCGAAGCTTACACCTCAAAGGTTTAGGAGAAGAAGCCGCAGAAATTTTCCAACAAAAAGGATTAGTCGATGAGGAAAAATGGTCAGACTTGATCGCCCTTTATCAAGGTCATCCTTCCTGGCTAAATATCATTGCTGCAACTATTTGGGAGTTATTTGATGGTAGCGTTTCCCTGTTTTTATCCGATGTAAATGATTTATTCTTAGGTGACTTACAACCCATCTTAGAATCTCACCTAGAGCGTTTATCAGACTCAGAAAAAAAGGCGTTATACTGGTTAGCCACTAAAAATGAAACTGTAGATATTTCCCGAAAAGCTACTGATAGTGAATTATCCCAACCAGAATTTTGGCAAGCCATACAATCTTTAGCGCGACGCGGCTTAGTGGAAAAAGTGTTAGTAGGAACGCGATCGATGTTTCTTCTCAATCCCGTATTCAAAGCATATATTCAGTGCAAGTTAAATCTTATATAAGCTAGGGGTAATTTCACCCGATCGCAACGCAATTAAGCCACCGAATTACTCTTTTCTATTCTACATCGATCGCATAAAAGCATTCACAGCATCATATTGGTCTGCCATACGCGAATAGAACTCGATCGATCGCAAATCCAACTCCGGCAACAGTTCACTCTTACTCACCAACTCATATCCCGTTGGACGCAAACAATAAACCGAAATTACACCATCCTCCCAAAACCAAACCTCCTGCACACCCACCCGACGATAGATTTCCCGCGTATCAATTCCACCACTCGTCACTGTCACAAGGAAGATGTTACCAAAGAACCGTGCATGGCGGAGAACAAAGAACCACCGAAGACACCAGCAACTCCCAACATAGCGACAGTTAAACTGATGAGGGTTATTAGCAAAGCTGATGTAAGGAGAGACAGGGCCGAACAAAGTCGATCGTTGCTAGGTAGATCGAGATGACAACTTAATTATGCCCGCACCAACTCCAACCGATATCGGTACAACGCTACAGGATGCCCCCCAGCAGCAAAATAATCCGGGTCTTGCGGCGACAAATAAATCGCTGTCACCTGATCGGCCTCAATTCTTTTACTCGCAAAATCGCCATTTTTCCCGCCTCCAAAAACTTGATAAGCCGTTGTTGTTTCCACCTCATTTAAATAAATATCAGACTCTCCCCGAAAAATTTGCTGAGAAATCTCTGTAGACACAAACTCGCCAGGATTCGGCGTCTCAGTTCCCCGACTGGTAACAATCGAAATTAATTGGCGTTCCCCTTTCAAAACAGTAATTTGGCGGTTGGGATTGGTCGGATCGACTTTCACCGAAAGTACGCCACGATCGCCTAAATAAGCCTTGGCAATATTCAAACCGTTAAAAGTGCGATCGGCTACAATCTTTGTAGCTTTTTTAGATGTATTTTTATAAATAAAACCAAGATTTTTTTCAGGTTGAAATCGTACTTTAAATAATACCGGCTGCTGCAAATACTGGCGGTTGTTTTCAAACCCTGGCGTGACAATATTTGGCGCTAAAGGAGCGGCTAAATCTACCAAAGTGCTCGCAACATTCCAATTCCCCGCCATCCAGTCCGGATATACCAAATCTCCCTTAGCTACAGCGATAGGAGGCTTGCTTTCCCAATTGGGAAAACTTGATATGCGATCGCCCAAAACCCCCCCTCTCGCAACGCCACCCCACAGCAGTACCGCCAAAACTAGACAAAAACCCCAAATTACCTTCATACCCAATTACATTCAAACAACTAACCTGATATTTCTCTTTCTCTTCTTTCTCTCTTCTTGGCGTTCTCTGCGCCCTCTGCGGTTCATTAATTCAAAAATTAGACAACAAATCAGTTAAACATCCTATTTTATACCATTTTCATAAACAGGCAAGATGCCTGTTGCACAAAAATAAATGTTCTGCTTGAGGGGAGTAGGGGTTGGGCATCAACCCGCCCCCAATATGCAATTCAAAGGTGGACAAGCCTATTTTTTAAAGCGCCTCAACAGGTGCCGGTTCCCAAACCTCCCCGTATTTTTCCTTCAATTCGTGCCAATTTTCCACCTGTCCTAGTTCGTATTCCCCCGGCTTTCCCCACTGCAAAAACGCGCTCAAAGCAGCCTCATTTTGTTCGTCCAGAAAACGGATTGCATAAGTAGTGAAATTTCCTCTTTTTGCCTCACCAGTTTCAAACTTCACCTGTTTTATTTTGTCCATATTCAGGTGAAACTCAAATATTTCGGCGTGCATATTGGCATACTTACCCTTCGGCAACTCCGCATAAAACAGCTTGTGAATTGAACCGCGCACTTCCAGCACCGCCGCGCTGCTAGTCACGATTAAACGCAGCGTTCCCAATTGTTCGCAAGCTTCTAAGAATTCTTTCAGAGTCGCAGTCATATCAATTTTGGATTGTAGATTGTGGATTTTGGATTAAATCGATAAGAATCAAATGGGAGTTAGGAAGTAGGAAAAGGAATTAGATAAAAAAAAGATAATTTTTCCTTCTTCCTTCTCTCATAGATAACTAAAGCCTTCCTTCTTCCTTCTTTCCTCTTCCTTCATGTTTCGTGCAGTTCGTAAGCAGCGACAATCCGCTGCACTAGAGGATGTCGCACCACATCCGCTTGAGAAAATTCACAGAAAGCAATGCCCTCAACGTTACGTAGAATGTTTTGGGCGACTGACAATCCCGACTGTTGGTTTGGCGGCAAATCTGTTTGAGTGATATCGCCCGTTACTACCATTCTCGATCGAAAGCCCAGACGAGTCAACACCATTTTCATTTGAGCAGGCGTCGTATTTTGAGCTTCGTCCAAAATTACGAAAGCATTGCTGAGAGTGCGCCCCCGCATATAAGCTAAAGGAGCTACTTCGATCAAGCCTCTTTCCATTAAATCGGCCATCTTTTCAGGGTCGATCATTTCTTGCAGGGCGTCGTAAAGCGGGCGCAAATAGGGATCAACTTTTTGCTGCAAATCTCCCGGCAAAAACCCTAATTTTTCGCCAGCTTCCACGGCTGGTCTTGTTAAAATCAGCCGTTCGTACTGCTTGCTCAACAGCGCCTGCACGGCGAAAATAGCTGCTAGAAATGTTTTGCCAGTACCAGCGGGGCCAATGCAAAATGTCAGGTCGTGCGTGCGTACTGCTTGGACGTATTGCCGCTGTTTGAAGGTTTTGGCTCTAATTTCTTCGCCGCGGCGGGTTCTGGCGAGAACGTCTCGCTGCAAGTCTTGTAAATCGCCTTGGCGGTTGTTATCCAAAGCTTGGCGCGCCGTCTGGATTTCAACTCCGGTAATATTTTTGCCGGATTTCCAATAGTCGGAGAGCGATAGCACTAATTTATGACACAATTCTACTTGACTTTTTGTGCCGGAAATCAGCAGTTCTTGCCCTCGCATTACCAGCATAGCGCCGGTTTGCTTAGAGATAATTTTCAGGTTTTCTTCTTGATGACCCGAGAGCGACATCGCGCTTTGAGTGCTCGGCAACTCTATTGTTAATTTTTCAGTCATGCCAACATAAGCTCCCTCCAAATAAGCAATTATTAAAGTTAACAATTAACAGTTAAATCGGTCACTTGTTGCAGACAAAAAAACGCCCCTTACTAGGTTTTACCTAGTATCTAAGGCGTCTTTTAGATTTAGTTGCCAAATGAGTTTGGTGCTTGAAATACAAATCAAATCTCCTTTCTATCAAGTCAGGCAACTTTAGATTTTAGATTTTAGATGTACCTCACCCGCTTGATTGGAAATTTTAAATTTTACATTTGTGGCCGATCGCAAAATCGGCAATTTCAAATCAAGCGGGGCTTGTAATACAAAGTTTACAACAGGCAATCTAAAATCTAAAATTGTTTTGGGGATATGCAGTTAATAACCGGGAGTATTTCTGCTCGTTCTAAACGTAGGTGTGTTAGTACGGCGAGGTTGTTCTCTCGGAGTTCTGCTAGCCAAGGGACTCGGCGACGGAGGCGGCGTCCGGGGTCGGAAGTCGCCTCGCGGCTCGCGCGAGCCACGATCCGGGCGGTCGCGATCCGGGCGGTCGCGATCCGGGCGGTCGCGATCCGGCCGATCTGGGCGATCGCCCCTGGGCGGCGAGGAGCCACGATCGCCCGCTTCGCCATCGTATATGTCTAAGTAGAGCGACTGACCCGCCGTCTGCGCCACCGCTTCGAGCGTAGTTCTAATGGCCTGAATATTGCGTCCGCCCCTACCGTAAACCCGGCCTTTGTCGGGATCTTCAAAAGCGAGCCTAACCCAGACCCGCGATTGGCGGGGGTGCAGTTCGCAATCAACCCGCAAAGAGCCTGGGGTCTCTAAAAAAGGCCCAATTAAAAACTTAACCAGTCCAGCGTAGTTGGGACTAGCTGACTGCTGTTGTGCTGGATTCAACGTTGGCTCCGGCTCCGACTTGTTCAAATACATGGGCTTTTCTCAGGATGTCACGCACAGTGTCAGTTGGCTGAGCGCCGTCTTGCAGGCGCTTGACAATCGCTGGAACATCCAGCCTGGTTTCGTTATTTCTGGGGTTGTAATAGCCGAGCTCTTCTAGGGGACGGCCGTCGCGGCGGGTAGAACTGTTCATCGCTACAATCCGGTAGCTTGTCTCGCGTTTTTTCCCGTATCTCTTCAATCGCAGTTTGATCATCTTCTTGCAGAATAGTCGTGTTTCAATTCTAAGCTATTATGTCAGCCGTCTTTGTGGGAACCCCAACTCAACCCCTATTTCTTAACCTCCCAGCAAAATCTCGCTGCGATTTGCTGCCCCCAAGGCAGGTCTGGCGCCGTCAATGTGCGGTGTAATAGCTAGTGGCAAAGTCAATGCAGTTCCCCACTGAGCCACCAATTTTTGCAAAAATATATCTTGCTGTTCTCTCAAAGAGTCCCAATCGGTGCCGCGATTAATAATTGCAAACCAGACTAAACCCCGATCGCGCGTGGGTATGGCTCCAGCCAAAGCAATCACGGTGTCCAAACTACCTGTTTTCACCACAGCCGATCGCGGAATGTGCCGGTGTTCCACAGTGCCTTTATCGCGCCCGGACACCGGAAACAAGTCAGCAATCGTCAGCCCAGTAGTCTGAAGGTTGCGGGCGATCGCCTGCATCATCCCACAAGCCGCCCTCGGAGACATCCGATTTTCCACTCCCAGTCCCGAACCGTTAACTAATTGAAGTTCCTCCTCCGGCACCCCGGCAGCCCAAGTCGCTTGCTGCTGCACTATGTTTGCCCCGCCCAAATCGTCGGCCAGCATCTGAGCCATTTCATTATCGCTGTGGACGTTCATCTGCTTGAGAATTTCCGCTAAAGGGAGCGATCGGCGCTTCAGCAGCAAACGCCCCGAACTCACAAATTTCTCAGCAATCACGCTGCCGGTAACAGTTACTTGCGGCTTTCTAGTTCCCGGAGCCATCTTAGAATACATTGCCACCACGTCCTGTGGCCAACTGCTCCCGTCGAGGGCTTGCCGCAGTATATCCCCCGCCACCAAAGGATCGGACTCGTAATTCATGCGGAAATTGCCTGTCACCACCAAATTGCCCGCCACCCGATCTATACCCATTTGATTGAGAGCATTGCCAACGGCGATCGCCTCCTCCCACACAAACAGCGGATCGCCCCCGCCGCTGACCACCAAATCTCCCTGCAATACACCATTGCTAATCGGTCCCGTTGCTAGGAAGCGCGTTTCAAACTGATAATCCGCGCCCCAAGTCTCCAGGGACGCCAGAGAAGTCGCAATCTTAGTTAGCGAAGCCCCAGGCATCAGCACTGTCCCCTGCTGACTTATCAGTGGCACCATTCCCGCTTGCACCCATATTCCCTGATTCCCATCAATCAGGTTCTTGTCTTTTAAGTCTTTTAAATATTCCCGCACCGTTGCTTCTGCGGGCAAGTCTGGATTTGCCGCATTTATTCGCCCAAAAGCCAAATCTTCGGCGACCACTAACCCGGGTATCCCTCCCCGCCAAGCCAGCACTGACGCAGCATTAGGCGCGACAGTGCCTACCCCAGCCATGTCCAGCCACAGAGACATCATCCCTGAGCTAAATAAATCCAGCATTTTTTACTCCTAAAGTCAATCGATTTTAGATTTTAGATTTTAGATTTTAGATTTCAGATTGAAGAAAGCGCTCCCACTGATAAATCCGGGGGCAAGTGATGACGATGGGAGCTTTTTTCTCGCTCCACGGATGAATCCGGGGTTCCCGGACTAAAGTGCTTGCGGTCATGTAAACTATTTCATTGATTTTTTCAATTTGCAGTCAAAAATAGTAAAGTAGGGACAACATAAGCTCTATCACAGTAGTCGGAAATAACAATTGTCCGATCGGGCGATCGCCAATTGTAATTCTTTATTCAGACTTCTGGATTCACGCTCCTGACTTCCTGGTAGAATTTTTAGTGTTTCTCAAACATTGGTCAATGGGATCGACACGCGCAAGAATTGCAATAGACGCTATGGGTGGGGATCATGCCCCCGCCCAAGTTGTAGCTGGAGCGCTTAAGGCACAAGAAGAATTAGGCGTAGAGATTTTGCTCGTGGGCGACCCACAGCAAATAGAAGACTCGCTCCGGCAACAAGACGCGATCGGCCGCGTCTCTACAGGTCAGCTAGAAATCGTTCCTTCTGAAGGAGCGGTGGAAATGCACGAAGAACCTTTGAGTGCCCTCAAACGCAAGCCCAACGCTTCGATTAACGTAGCGATGAACTTGGTAAAGCAGCAGCAAGCTGATGCTGTGGTGTCCGCCGGTCACTCCGGCGCGGCAATGGCTGCTGCCCTGCTCAGGTTGGGCAGGCTCCCCGGAATCGATCGCCCTGCGATCGGTGCGGTTTTGCCGACAATGGTACCGGGCACCTCTGTACTCATTCTCGATGTCGGCGCTAACGTGGACTGCCGCCCCAAATTTTTGGAGCAGTTCGCTCTTATGGGAACTATTTACAGCCAGTGCGTGCTGGGCGTCACCGAACCTAAAATCGGCCTGCTCAACATTGGCGAAGAACCTTCTAAAGGCAACGATGCAGCCGTGCGAACTCACCAGTTATTGGTGGACAACCCGAACATTCCTTTTGTGGGCAATGCCGAAGGCCGCGACGTGCTGTCGGGGAAGTTGGACGTGATTGTCTGCGACGGGTTTGTCGGCAACGTGTTGTTGAAGTTTGCCGAAGCGGTGGGCGAAGTCGTAGTCCAGGTGCTTAAGGAAGAGTTGGTCAAAGGACTCCAACATCAAATTAACGACCCTATGCTGCAAAAAAGCTTGCAAGGATTCAAGCAGCGGGTAGACCACGTTGAACACGGCGGCGGTTTGCTGTTGGGCGTTGCTGGAGTTTGCATTATCAGCCACGGTTCGTCTCAAGCTGCTTCAATTTTCAATGCCATTCGTTTGGCGAAGGAGGCTGTTGACAACCAAGTGCTGGAGCGAATTCGATCGTCCAATCAACAAAGCGCTCTGGAACAAGAAGCTGTGAATTAGAGGCAGTAAGTAGGAATTAAAAATTAAAAATGTAAAATTAAAAATGTCAGCTTAAACCAACTGTTTTGCTTAAAAAAAAGTAATTTCAGCTGTTTAAAAAATAATTTTAATTGGTAGTTTTTAATTTTTAATTTCTAGATGGAACAGCGAGTAAATGGAGAGGAATGTTGCAGCAATCAGGGTTCGGCATTGCCGTCACGGGTAGCGGTTCTTGTACACCGCAGGTTTCGCTTGATAATAACGGTTTGAGTCAGATAGTAGAAACGAATGACGAGTGGATTGGGGCGCGGACGGGCATTCGCTCCCGCAGGCTGGCGGACGATCGCACTTCTTTATGCGATTTAGCGTCGGAGGCATCGCTTCAGGCGATCGCAATGGCAGAAATTTCGCCGACAGATATTGATTTGATTATTTTGGCGACTTCCAGTCCTGACGATTTGTTTGGCACTGCAAGTAAAATTCAATATCAATTGGGCGCAACAAAAGCTGTGGCTTTTGATTTGACAGCAGCTTGTTCGGGCTTTATTTTTGGTTTAGTTACAGCCTCGCAGTTCATTCGGACAGGGGTTTATCAAAATGTTTTGCTGATCGGAGCCGATATTTTATCTCGGTGGGTGAATTGGTCGGATCGCGGTACTTGCATTCTATTTGGAGACGGTGCAGGAGCGGTGGTCTTGCAAGCTTCAGAAGTCGATCGCTTTTTGGGATTTGAAATTCGCAGCGACGGCACGCAAAATTCGTCTCTCAATTTGGCCTACAAAGCCGAGTCAAAAGAATTAATTGAGGGCGTTAGCGTCGCAGTGGGTGGATTTCATCCCATCACAATGAATGGTCAAGAAATCTATCGTTTTGCCGTGAAAAAAGTGCCGGAAGTCATAGAAAAAGCTATGTTTCGGGCAAATATCAACGTTGCTGAAATTGACTGGCTGCTGTTGCACCAAGCCAATCAGCGGATTCTGGATGCAGTTGCCCAAAGGCTAAAGATTCCCCCCGAAAAAGTAATCAGCAATTTGGCGAATTACGGCAATACCTCAGCGGCTTCAATTCCCCTTGCCTTAGACGAAGCCGTGCGTCTGGGTAAAGTTAAAGCGGGCGATACTATTGCTGCGGCTGGTTTCGGTGCAGGTTTAACTTGGGGGGCGACTATTTTTCAATGGGGAAGGTGATATTTCCCGACTGTAAACTTGCCCAGGTGATGGTCGGGATTTCGACCCTTGATAAATACAAATCCTTTAACACGCTATACACACAGGGTAAGGTGTACGGCTGCACCCCCGGAGGACAGGAGTTCTTGACAAGCGCGCCCTGAGATTAAAAATTCTCTATTCTTCGATCGACTTTTCCTGGCTTAAAGGTGGAAAATTTTGTTACGGCTATTAATCTGATTAAAGTAGCAAAAAAAATATAAACCTCGTAAAAAGCGCAATTATTATGTTATAATTGTGAGTCGCGAGTAGATAGTTCGTTAACCGAAAGATAGCGGATACCAGCGAGCGAACTTAGAAGCGGGAAAGAAAGAATTTTTGCAATCACCAATTAGCAACCACCAATTAGCAGATTACCGGAAAAATGACTAAAACAGCATGGGTATTTCCCGGACAAGGTTCCCAGGCGATCGGGATGGGTGCAGACTTATTAAACTTGCCAACAGCCAAAGCCAAATTTGAGCTCGCTAAAGAAATTTTAGGTTGGTCTGTCGCGGAAGTTTGCCAAAAAGAAGAAGCAAAACTATCTCGGACTCTCTACACCCAGCCTTGCTTGTTCGTAGTAGAAAGTATTTTGACCGACTTAATGCGAGAAAAAAGCGATCGACCAGCAGTGGTTGCCGGTCACAGTTTAGGAGAATACGTTGCTCTCTACGCAGCAGGCGTCTTTGACTTTGAAACCGGCTTGCGCTTAGTCAAACGTCGCGCCGAACTCATGGACACCGCCTCCGGCGGGCAAATGGTGGCTTTGATCGGGTTCGACAGGCAGGAACTAGAATTGCAAATTCAATACAGCCGAGACGTAGTGCTGGCAAACGACAACAGCGAAGCACAAGTCGTGATTTCTGGAACGCCCGCAGCAGTAGAAGATTTGCTTGCCAAAATCAAAGTCAAACGCGCGGTTAAATTGAATGTTTCCGGTGCGTTTCACTCTCCCCTGATGGCCGGGGTGGCGGCAGAGTTTCAACTAGCTTTAAAGTCTGCAAGGTTTTCCGATGCGAAAATGCTGGTGCTCTCGAACGCAGAACCGTCAGCCACTACCAGCGCAGCCACTTTAAAGCAGCGGTTGACTCAGCAGATGACTAAAGGCGTGCGGTGGCGAGAAATTTCCCTGCAACTGCCGCAACAAGGAATCGATCGCGTAGTGGAAATTGGCCCCGGCAAAGTTCTCACAGGTTTGATCAAACGGACAACTCCAGATTTAGCGCTGGTAAATGTTAGCAGTTTTGCAGATTTACCCGCTTAATCTATTTTTAGCCTGTTATTAAACGGCAGGTTATAAAATTTAGAGTTAATTGGCCCGAAGATTGCCGAAAAACAAATAGCACAACAGGCAAATCCGAATATTGCCTGTTGTGCAACTTGGGGATAGACGATTCAGGCATTTAGAAAATTTTTATCAAAAATGTAGATATCGATCGACTCTTGGGGGCGATCGACAAATCCTGATGTAAACTAGGCGTAAAAACCAAGCTTATCTGGTGTTTATATGAAAAAAGTTCTTTACTGGTTGATGGGCGACAAGGCAGGCAGAACCATAGTAGGTGCCTGGAACTGGATGTGGGGACTGCCCGTAGAATCCGGCGGCCCGGTGGCGGTGGCGGTAGCCGAAGAGTCGCTGCGATCGATGCAAGAATCCGTACAAAAATTGGCAGCAGCAGTCTCTACCCAAGTTGCAGCCTACCAGCGCGCCAAAACGAAATATGAAGAAAAAGTTAGGGAAATGCAAACCGTAGAGCGCCAAGCCATCACAGCCCAGCGCAACGGCAACGAAGAAGCAGCCCGCTTGGCAATGTCGAAAGTAATTCAGATAGAACAAATTCTGCCGCAGTATGAATCCCAAGTAAAACAAGCCGAACAGTTTGTGAACGCTTCCAAAGATAAGCTAAATCGAGAACGGATGAAGCTGGAAGCCTACAAAACCGATATGCAAAATATGAAAGATATGGCCGAGATTAACGAAGCCCTCCGAGCCATATCCCAAGTCAACAACGACCTCAGTATCGATTCAGCTCGATCGCAATTTGAGCAAGCCAAAAACGCCGTCCACAACCACCACCTCGAACAGCAAGCTTTAGCAGAAATATCTGAGAATCCCCAAGAAAGACTTCAGGCAGAATTAGAAAATATGACCTTAGACGATGAAGTTAATCGCAGGCTGCAAATGTTAGACGACTCCAACAACAAAGAACTTCCCAGCTAAGGAGAATTTTATGGCTAAGAGCGGGCCTCCCCCCATAGTTTTTATTCTGTTATTTCTGTTGCTCGCCGGTGGCGGTTGGTTCTTTTTTCTCAACAAACCAGCAGCACAGGATGCTAATAATACACCCAGTGCCACACCCTCCGCAGGTGGCAGTTCCAATCTGCCTCCAGTAGCGCCAGTAGTCGGCGGTGCTTCGCCTGTTGCAGCTACTTCTTTTGCGCTTCCAGCTTCCGTACCTGCGGGCACGGCCGTGAGAATTGACGGTTCTACCAGCATGGTGACAATCAATCAGAACCTCAAGAACGGCTTTCAAGGCAAGTTTTCCGGCACGACAGTCGATACCAAAGCAAATGGTTCTGCAAAGGGAATTCAAGATTTGGTGGCGGGAACAGCCGATATTGCAGCGGTATCGCGACCTTTGACGGCTCAAGAACAAGGTCAGGGTTTAGCAGCGGTGCCTGTTGCCCTAGATACGATCGCCCTTGTAGTTGGCGCGAACAACCCCTTCACAGGAGGTTTAACCTCGGCTCAAGTTCAAGATATCTTCAAGGGAACTGCTCAAGACTGGTCGAAAGTCGGTGGCCCGGCAGGCCCGATTAAAGTGATAAATCGACCGGCAGTTAGCGGCACTCACCAAACGTTTAAAGAACAAGTGCTCGGAGGTGGGGAGTTTGGGACTGCGCCAAATATTACCACGCTCGATCGAGATGCGACAACTCCCCTGTTGCAAGCTTTAGGCAATAACGGTATTGGCTATGCGACTTTCGCTCAAGTAGTAAATCAGAAAACGGTGCGCGTTGTTCCCGTCAACGGTGCGACGCCTGATGCTGGTAACTATCCTTACAAGCGGCAGTTGTACTACGCCTACAAAAACCCTCCTAGCCAAGCAGTTAAGGATTTCTTGGGTTATGCAACTTCGCCTGATGGACAAAAAGCGATGCTGGCCGGAAATTGAGCCTTTGCAAAAATTAGCGCCAGATAGAAAGAGACTGTTGGCGAATTAGCGGGGGGTGTTACCCATCCCCTCTGGAACGCAGCATTTGCGTTAGCTATTGGTAGTTAACAGCTATATGGTCAATTAAAAATTTAGTCAAGAACCACCATTTTTAGGGGTGAGTGGTGAAACCCCTTGTTGATTAACCAATAGTCTCTTGAAATCTGCGCTACACAAGCTTGTGTCCGCCTGCGCGGACTTGATTTTTTTGTGGCTTTCAAGGTTTGTAGTTGCGCTTGGGCGCTTTGATCTCAACAACCAACCTCAAAATCGCTTAATTACTTAGGACTTATTGATTTAAGTGTGACGCGCAGGCTTTAGTCCTGTTTGAGTTGAAGCTGTTACCAGAGCCACCCGATAAACGCAGCGCAGATCGCCCGCCAAAATATGTTCAATGCGCTCGATCATCACATCTTCACCCAACGCAGCTTGAAAAATTTCTAACTCCATCCGACACAAGCCTGTACAGGTAGTCGCCACCGCACAAATGGGACAATGCTTTTCGGACAGTAGAAAAGTGCCATCGGTTTGAGCTACAACTTCTGCCATGTAGCCTTCCTCGGTTCGCTGCTGTGCTAACGCTTCTAGCCGCTGCTGAAGTGAAGCGTCATCAGGCACGATCGCCTGATATGTCTGAATCTGTTCGCGAGTTCTGACCTCCAGCAGCCGAGCGATTCCTGCCTCACCGAATGCCACTTTCATGGAGTTAATTAAACCCAGCGTTAACTCGGCATAGCGATCGGGGAAGAAGCGATCGGCGGCGGGTGTAAGTTGCCACAGTTTAGCAGGACGACCCACTCGACGAGATTCTTCCTGGTAAGTGACTAATCCTTCTTTCTGCAAAGCATAGAGATGCTGCCGCACCGCCATCGCCGTGATATTGAAGTGGGAGGCGAGGGTTCCCGCATCCGTCGGGCCCTCTTGTTTGAGCAATTGGACGAGCGCCCGCCGAGTCCGAACGCTGGTTGATTCTGCTGGCTTATTGGTCTTCATAGCAAACAAGTTAAAGAAAAAGCTTTACAAAGTCAACCTGGATGTATATGATTATTCTAAAGCTTTTTCTTGAAAAATAAGTTTAGCCAAGTTTTGTATAGCAGTAAAGCAAGCAATGGTAGCCTCAGATATCTTGGTTGTTGACTTTGCTCAGAAGGACAATGTTCTGAAGCTTTATCCTGAACCACCGCTGCTTTCTAGCGATCGATCGGGATGGGACGGGATTCAACTTCAATATCACCGACATCAACCCCATAAACTTGCTGAGAATTATTCTAAGCAGCATCGCATTATCATCCACGATCGCAGCCCTTCGCCTCCATTAGTCGAGGAGATGATCGAGCATCGCTTCCAAACTAAGCAGTTTAGTTATGGAGATGTGACGGTTGTTCCGGCTAATGTACTCAATTCAGCTTGTTGGAACACAGAGTATGAATTCATTACCCTAAGTTTTGAGCCAAGTACGTTTGCGCGTTATACCTTCGATCTAACTGATGTTGCCGATGTTGAATTTATTCCCAACTTCAGCAAGCCCGATCCGCTGATTCACAGTATTGGGGTTGCACTTAAGTCAGAACTTGAGTTTAGCCCAGTTGGCAGTCGTCTCTATGTGGACTCGCTGACTGCTGCCCTCATGACTCATTTATTGCGGCACTATTGGGCCCAAAAGCCGATTGCTCAAACAGGTATCACCGCATTACCAAAAAGAAGACTACGGCAAATAATTGACTATATTCATCAGCATCTTGACCAAGACTTAGCCCTTGCGGAACTCGCGGCAATTGTGCAGATGAGTCCGAGCTATTTTTCAAGTTTATTCAAACAGTCAACTGGACTTGCCCCCCATCAATATGTGATCCAGTGCAGGATAGAACGTGCCAAGAAATTGCTGTTGCAAGGGGAACTAACGATCGCAGAAGTTGCTCATACGCTTGGCTTTACCCATCAAAGCCATCTCAGTCGTCACTTCAAACGACTGGTCGGAGTCACCCCTAAAGCATTTCTCAAAAGTCAGTAAGAATGTGTCCAAAATCGAAAGAACGTGCAAGACAGCGTTGATTCCAGCCTATAAAGTTAGTTTATAAAGATTTTTATTGAGAAATATCAAACAATTGCAGCGATACAGTTGCCATATTTCTCATCAGCAAGCGAAAAAGTCAAATTTTGCTGCAACTGTTGAGTTGCTGATGCAAAGCTCAATCTTTTTTGATGAATGTAACCTGTCATTCAAGAGCCTGAACGATGAAATTTACGATCGCTATTGGCTGCTTTATGTTACTGACTTCCACCCCAGGGAATGAACAATGAAACGATC
Organism: Microcoleus sp. LAD1_D3; assembly: GCF_036702135.1. Taxonomy (NCBI): domain Bacteria; kingdom Bacillati; phylum Cyanobacteriota; class Cyanophyceae; order Oscillatoriales; family Microcoleaceae; genus Microcoleus; species Microcoleus sp. LAD1_D3. The sequence continues at coordinate 16,924 of NZ_JAUBSB010000042.1, forward strand.
GGTACTGATTGTGGCGGTAGCCATTTTTCTCATCACCCATGCAGCGAACTTGCAAATTCCACTGTATGGCACCTATGCCAAGATGGCAGGTTTTGGCAGCGGTATCTCCGCGATCGCCTTCTCAACTTACGTCGCAGGGTTACTACCCACGCTGATTCTGCTGGGTGGAGTTTCTGACCGGATTGGACGCAAAACTGTAATTCTAGCGAGTTTGCTATTTGCTTGTGTCGCAACGTTTTTGACGATCGCTCAACCAAATATCTACACGTTGTTTGTCACACGAGTTCTGCAAGGAATTGCCGTTGGCTTAATTACTGGAACCGGAACGGCATATCTATCGGCTCTGATGCCACAAAACGCTACCAAGGTTGCCGTTTACGTCAGCTTAACTACCTCTTTGGGATTCTCCAGCGGTGCTCTATTTACGAATGCTGTGCTGTCCTACAGTAATTCACTGGTGCCGTTCAGCTATTGGGTCGTCTTCATTCTAATTCTTGGCTGTATTGGTTTAGCGATCGGCATCCCCGAACAGCCCACTACTTCAGGAACATTGATTCGGTTGCCTAGCTTTCCACCGGGGGCAATTTGGTCTGGGCTGGCGATCGCCTTGGCATGGTCGCTGGCTGGCATCGTCGGTATCATTTTACCTGCCCAATTAGCGCAATACGGATTGCCGAACTGGTCGGGGCCGATGTTATTCATCATCGTAATCGCGGGGGTTCTGTTTCAACCCGTTGCTCGGCGGTTGGAAGCGCGACGATCGCTGCAAATTGGCGCTGTATTGCTTGTCTTGGGCTATCTCACCTTCACCTGCGGAGCGTGGCTCGGTAGCTTGAGTTTGGTGTTGGCTGGGGTGGCGATCGCGGGAACTGCGTGCTACGGGTTCACCTACCTGGGTGGATTGGCTGATGTGGTGCGGTTGGGTGGCGCTCAAGCTGCGAGAGTCACTTCTGGATATTTTGTCTGCGCCTATTTAGGCTACGGCATTCCCGTAGTTCTAATTGGCTTCTTCTCTGATCGCTTTGGTGTTGTCAATACCCTCGTCGGGTTTGGAGCCATTTTGGCGATCGGTAATGCCTTACTGATTGCTGTCTACCAAAGATTCAAGCAAGAGAAACGATTGGTCTAATCACCTTAACAAACCCTCAGCAGCAAGTTGAAACGGACTGTATCAGCAAATAAAATGGGGATTCTTAAAATGGCACACATTTTGCATTTGGACTCAAGTCCAAGAGGCGATCGCTCTATTTCCCGTGCTTTGACAAAGCAATTCGTTGACCTGTGGAAACAGTTGCATCCAGAAGATGCGATTACATATCGCGATTTGGGACGACACCCAGTTCCACCGATCGACGAAGCCTGGATTGCCGCAGCATTCAGCCCGGACGATCGACTCACGCGATCGTTGGAAGCTGCCCTGATGATTTCGGATGAGTTGATTAATGAACTGCTGGCAGCAGATATCTTTGTCTTCGGTGTTCCTATGTACAACTACAGCGTACCTGCAAACTTCAAGGCATACATCGATTAAGTTGTGCGGGTGAGGCGGACGTTTATTGTAGGTGCAGATGGCTACGAAGGATTGTTGAAAGATAAAAAAGCGTTGGTGATTACAACGCGGGGCGGAAGTTATGCGGGGGAACCGCTCGATTTTCAAGAACCCTACTTGCAGGCAATATTTGACTTTATTGGCATAACGGATGTCTCCTTTATCCATGCAGAAAATTTGGCGATGGGGGCTGATGAACGCCAATACTCGATCGGGGCTGCGAGCATTGCCATTCACCAAGTGGTTGCAACTTGGCAGCCCAGCTACAGCAAATTATCCGACTGATGGAAACCCCTAACACTTCTCGAACTTCTTGCGGTGGCATGGAGTTTTTGCTGCTGGATTGTTGTTGTTAACTATCGCTTTTACGGCTCTGTTAATCAGACGTAAACGTTACTCCCTTTAAAAATCTGTTGTTGGAGCATTGAAAATGATCTCGCGATATTACTTTACAAACTTTCATCTCATGGGCTGCTTAAGCCTTCTGAGCTTCGCCATCCTCAATCATTCAACCCCTGTTCTAGGCAAAACTGTTGAATCTGTAACTTTTGAGGAGAAGCAAGCAAGAGAGGATATCCCAACATTTTCTCCTGCAACTGGGATCGCTCAAACAACTCTTGAAAGTATTCCTCAAGAATCAGACTCAAATTTAGAAGGACAAGTAACTTCGGTAAATCAACTGGCTGATGTTGATCCCACAGACTGGGCGTTTCAAGCGCTGCAATCGTTGGTCGAGCGCTATGGCGCGATCGCAGGCTACCCAGATTCGACGTTTCAGGGCGATCGAACCATGACCCGCTATGAGTTTGCAGCAGCACTCAATGCCGCACTTGAACAAATCAATCTGTTCATCACGCAAGGAACTGAATCGTCTATATCAAATGAGGATTTAACAACGGTGCAGCGTCTTCAGGAAGAATTTGCAACTGAATTAGCAACCCTACGCAATCGCGTAGATGGATTAGAATCTCGCACAACTGAGTTAGAATCAAATTACTTTTCTACGACAACCCGACTAACAGGTCAAGTCATCTTTGCCGCGAACGCAGGAGGATATGAAGGTGACTCAATTGTGAGTCCTACGGGTGAAGAAATCACTCGTGACGATCTAAATACAACTTTTCTCTACCGAGTGTCGTTAAACTTGAGCACTAGCTTTACAGGTACAGATTTGTTGAGAATTGCATTGGGTACTGGGAGTAATGGAATTAATGATAACGTCACGGGTGTTCTAGAACCTAATTTTGGTAGCGTTCTTGATTTTTCAGCCAAGCCAGCACGAGATGGAGAAATTGGCATCGATCGCATTTACTATAGTTTTTCACCCCGAGAAGATTTAGAAGTCTCTATTGGACCTGAATTTATAGCAACAGATTACATCGATCGCAATAGCTACGCAAACTCAAGCGCTGTAGATTTCAGTACGCAGGCACTCGTCAACAATTACATTCTCATTCCGATTAACGGACCCAGTGCATGTGCATCAATTGACTGGAATCCTGGACAGGGAAACTTTTCCATTCGAGCGGTGTATGCTGCGGCGGCGGCGGCTAATCCCAGTCGTGAAGGAACAATCATCGGAGGAACTCTTTTCACCCGATTGCTTTATCCCACTGTTAAAGGCGATCGCGGGCTTTTTGGCGATACCTATCAAGGCATCCTTGAAGCAGAATATTCCCCCTCTTCAGACTTGGCGCTGCGTTTGCAATACAGCGGCGGAACCTTCTATGGCAATCGCTTTGATGTCTTTGGCGCTAACGTTGAACTGACCATAGCCGACCGAATTGGTCTTTTTGGGCGCTACGGTTACGGAAGCTACGCCGATACTGCCTTTGGCGATCTGAATCCCCACTACTGGATGGCTGGAGTTTCTGTGCGCGACTTTCTAGGAGAGGGAAATGTGATAGGGATTGCCGCAAGCCAACCTTTTATTGAAGGCGATTTAGGCAGCGCCACGCAAACTAATTTTGAAGTATTCTATTCGTTGTCTCTCAATGACAAGATCCGCCTTACGCCTGTGCTTCAGGTCATTACCCATCCTGGCAATCAAGATGCTAATGGCACAATTTTCACAGGTACACTCCGCACTGTCTTCTCGTTCTGAACGGATATACACAGTATGCGCCCTCTCTTAGACTCTGTAGGGCTTACTCTGTTGTACGGGTGCGGAATGTGGGTTCTAGGGCGGGCAATGCCAGCCCTGTCTCGCGTGCGGACACATCAAGTTTGTTGGGCCTTGCCCGCCCAGCCCTGTCTCGCGCGGGTGAAGAAGACCCTCAAACGCTCGAAATCTTGGGATCGGGCCATCGCTCGATCGGATTCTTTTATAAAGCAAGAGCCAATAAATCTGGTTTATTGTCGCGCGCCTTCGCCTAGAATGACGCAACTCCGTCAATCGCACTCAACAGCGGGCTGGCATTGCCCGCCCTAAAAACTTAAACAATATTGTTAATTTTTTATAGCTGAGCTGATAGGCTGATATTCAATGCAATTTACGGTAAATAGGTTTTTCTGTGAGCAAAAGTCGCGAACCAGTCGAAAGTTTACTTCTCTACTATTTATTCAAATGGTCAATTGTCAGCCCGATGCTGCACCTGTACTTTCGGGGCCGCATCTACGGTGCCGAAAATGTTCCCACAGAAGGGCCGCTGGTGGTAGTCAGCAATCACGCCAGCGATTTTGACCCGCCGATTTTGTCGAATTGCATGAGGCGGCCGGTCGCATTTATGGCGAAGGAAGAGTTATTTAAAGTTCCTATTTTGAAGCAGGCAATTACGCTTTACGGTGCTTATCCAGTGAAACGGGAAAGTGCCGATCGCAGTGCTATTCGATCGGCTATCAACTCTTTGGACAATGGATGGGCGACGGGTGTATTTTTGCAAGGAACTCGCACGCCAGACGGCAGAATTACTGAACCGAAATTAGGTGCTGCGCTGATAGCTGCTAAGGCTAAAGCGCCGCTGTTACCTGTTAGTTTGTGGGGAACTCACGCGATCGCGTCGAAAGGTTCGGCAGTGCCGCGTCCGGTGCCGCTGACGGTGCGAATTGGCAAGCTAATTGAAGCGCCCGGTTCTTCGGATCGCGAGGAGTTGGAAGCGCTGACTCAAAGATGTGCGATCGAGATTAATGCCATGCACGATTTGGGTCGCTGATTTTATAACTTTTGTTGCTGTTTTTCAGGTTATATCTACAGATAGATGAATGCTGAAGATAAACATCGAAAAATATCAATATAAGTGATTGAAAACAAGCGCAATAATTAGGCTTGAATGTGAGTTTAATTTGAGAGGAGATAAGAAGAAAGATATGGTAACAAGCAATCAAACCCGCGCGTTGGGATTGTTTTCTAACCGCGAAGAGGCTGAGCAAGCTCTGACAGAATTGAAATCTTCCGGGTTTCCAATGGATAAAGTTTCGGTTGTTGCTAGGGATGCAGGCGAGTCTGTAGGCGATACTCAAACGATCGCTCAGGTGGGCGATAAAAATCTAGACACAGGAGCAGGAGTGGTAGCAGACACTCTGACAAATAGTGCTTTAGCCACCGTGCTAGTGGGTCTCGGAAGTTTAGCTATTCCCGGAATCGGGCCGATGATTGCAGCGGGGACTTTGGGCGCCGCACTGGTGGCTAGCGTAGCAAGCACTGGCGTCTCGGCGGCGGCTTTCGGTGGAGTGGTGAAGGCTTTGACTGACTTGGGAATTCCCGAAGAAACAGCTAGAATTTACACCGATCGCCTGCACGCCGGCGATTATTTGGTGGTAGTAGATGGCGCTGAGGATGATATTAGTCGGGCTCAAGGGATTTTCAGCAGTCGGGGCATTCAAAATTGGGGCGTTTTTTAAACAAGAATTGTGTACCAAACTCTATCTGTAGGGCGATGCACACCCCACCATGGGTGATAACTCTTAGCTCGAATTTAGTACCCGAATTTTCTGTGAAAATTAGCGCATCGATCCCCCCTAACTAAAAAAGGGGGGAACCGGAAATGGTCTTTCGTCTGCCGGAAAGGGGATTGAGATTCGGCTAAAACCCAGATCGAGACCGGGTTTTAGTCTTAAGTTTACATTCATTCATTGCCCACCCCCTCCCTACAAGTCAATTAATGATTTTTATGGCTCATCTTTTGATGCTGAGGCGGTGACATAAGCGACAGCTAAAGGCGAAATTTTTTCTGTAACTGCTGCGATAACTTGGCGGTCGAACTCACTCCACACTCTGGGGCGATCGAACATACAAGGCTGCAAAACCCCCCACAATAAGCCGTCAGCACAAAGGTGAGCGTGAATCAAAGCTCGATGTCCGAACTCTTTTGCCTCAAAATTTTTGTTGACTACTTCAGGATTTGCTGTTTCAACATCCTCAACAAAAATCGACGGTTCAGTTCGCAAAGCTGCTGCAAACAAAGGGTCTTCTTCCCCTAAAGATTCTGGTTCTTTTTTCCATTCCGCGTCCCAAACCTCGGGATAGTTTGAGTTGCGACGCCAGCAGTAAGGTACTCGGCCAATTTGGGTTTCAGGACTGCGGAGGTAGAGAAAGACGCGATCGCAATTTAACACCTCGCCTAAAGCCGGCACCAAAGCCGAAAAAACAGCATCGGGCGTTTTGGTGTCACTCAAAATTTTATCCAGAACTTGCGACAGAATTTGGTCGGTCATTAACTTTAGCTTTTGAAGTTCATCTACTAATTTTAAACTACTCCTTCTCTTCTGTTCTCTTCTCTTACGCATTTATCATCAGCATCTTCCCAGTTCATTAAATAGTTATAGAAAACAAGTTTTAAAACCAGAGAAAATGGCAAAAAATTAACACTTGCTCAATGCTTTCCTTGGTTTATTCAATTCTGGCTTGGCTGAAGTTAGCACCTGTATAACCGGTTGTCAGCCACAGAATAGCCCTAGCGCCGTCGCGAACAGCTTTTTCCACCGGTTCGGGGGTTCGCCCAGACGGAACTGCCACAGGCTTAAAGCTAATGCCTCGACTGCCAAGCACGATTTCGCCGATAATCTGAGCTCGCCGCATATGATCGTCAGAAGTGATCAGATACACGCTCTCAATCCCTTGAGCTTTCAATTCATCTACCAGGGTGGTAAAATTTGTTACCGTATCCACTGCTCTGTAGTCTAAGTGCAGGCGATCGGACTCAATTCCCGCTTCGGAAAACACCCATTCTGCGAACTCTGGATTGCTCCCAGAGGACACCCAAATCGGCAATTCAGGATGCGATCGAGCAAATTTGGCGGCAAACAGCTCTCGCTCCGTAGCCCCACCTAGAACTAACACAGCTTGGGGTTTCTGAAATTCGCTCTTAACCTGCTGATAGCCAAACCAGCACGCCATCAAAAGCCCTACTAGGAACCAAAAACTGCGTGAAGTGTTCAAACGCTTGTAACGCCGCGTGTTTGAATGGATTCTTAACCACATCTAAACCTATAAAAATTTTATGTAACTGACAAAGGAACCATAACAAAAAATACCGCACGTATAGCCCACTAACAGGAATTAAAAATTAAAAATTAAAACTGGGTCTGGGGATCATAGATTTTAGATTTTAGATTTTAGATTTTAGATTGACTCTACGCTTATGTTGGGGGCTTAAACCGGGGATTTTAGATTTTAGATTTGAGAGGGACTCTATAGGGCTTGCTGAATAAGTCCTCGTCTTCCAGCAAGTATTCGTCTGTGGGCCAATTCCTGAGCGGATATGCAAAAAAGAGGGGCAAAACTTAGGCTTACCCCTCCTGCTTTTAATTTTTCTTGATTTTTAACGGGACTGGCCGGGTTCGAACCGGCGACCTAGCGCTTCAGATTTGTGTGAGTTTCCCCACTCTCTGGACTATACCTTCACCATAGGCTTGCAGCCTTTAGGTGGTGACCGTCTAGTCTCTAAACCTTCCTGATTTCAATATAGGCGGTCGTTTAATCGCCATGAACTCAGGCTTGGCTTGGTATTGCCTTAGAGCCATAGGAACCCATGAACTCTTTAGGTTTCACCAAATTTGACCACATTCACTCCTAGAGTTTCCTCGCAGGGTGCCCGATTCTTCAGGAGGCGCTTGCTCTATCCATCTGAGCCACAGCCCCAGTTGCTAAACCGTTTTGATTATAGCAGTTAATGTCGATTTTGAATTTTTTATTTTGGATGATTAGCGATCGCCAGTTGCAAGTTTCGCAGCGATGCGGGCCAAGTTTTCTGCTGCGGTGAGTTTACCCGCACCGTAACAGGCGCGCTGTCTCCATGCGGTGACGGGTAGATGTCCGGCGGGAGCATTTTCGTTGAAGGAGAGCTCGCTGTAATATTTCCAATTTTCCTTGACTCGCCAGCCGACTCGATCGCAAAATTCAGTATAATTTGCCTCGGTACTTTCCCAAATCTGCTGCTGCACGCTCAACCCGAACCGCCCGCTGCTGTATTGTTGCCAAAGTTGGTCGATCGTGCGAAGGTCTGTAGCAGGAAAACTGTCAATATCGGCTGCACTCAGCCAGCCTTCGTCTTCTCTGACAGCGATTTGCAGCAAGATTTCCCAAGTGTGTTCATCAGCTTTGCGCCATTTTCCGGTTTCTAATAGCTTTGTCAGTTGTCGGTAGTCCATCCCCACTTCGGAGATAGCCGGAGGTGAGTCAGGTATGGCGCCGATTTTGTCTTCGAGTCGCAGTAGAGTGCTGACAATCAATTCGGGGTTCAGTTGTTCGAGGCGGTACAGAACCCATTCTAACTGAGATTGAATGTATGTGCGGGCGATCGCACCTTCCTGAAATTCGCTCTGCAACTCATCAAATTTAGCTGACCAATGTTGTTGATTGCGGGTCAATTCCCACATTTGTTTTGCCCACTGCAATCTAACTTTTTCTTTTTTTAAATAACTTTTGGAAGGTTTAGCACGCTGCGGGTAGGGAGTCAAATCCCAGCCGCAGATTGAGCAAAACTCTGCTTTTTCTTCTATGTATTCAGCACCGCACACTGGACAGTTAGACATATTGCCATAAATTCGGTTGCCAAGTAATTATATGACATCGGGTAAGTTAACCATAATTCGAGTAGTGCGGACTTCGCACCTTACAATGAGAGTTAATTATCAGTGGTAAGGTGCGTCCTGCGCCACCGAAAGTTAGAGTTATTTATACCGCTCTAACAAGGCAAGCGAATAGTAAACAAACTGCCTTTGCCCAAATCTGATTTTACTTCGATCGTGCCGCGGTGAGCTTCGACTATTTGGCGGCAGAGGTGTAATCCCAAACCTGTACCGGATTTCTTGTGAGTTCCGGGCCCAAACCTTTCAAATAACTTTGCTTTTTCGGTGGGAGAAATGCCTGCGCCGGTGTCTTGGATTTCTATGATTACCCATGCCAGCGGTTGGTTTTTGAAGCTAGTATAAGCAGGTGAATTGGCCGCTTTTAAGCTGACATTTATTGAGCCGCTGTCGGTGAATTTAATCGCATTTCCGATTAAATTTGTCAGCAAGCGGTGCAGTTCCAGACGATCGCCCGGATACTTCGCAATCGGTGCACTTTCTGCACTTTCTGTCAAGTCTAAATTCACCGACAAACTTTTAGCATCGGCTAGGGGAGCTAGTTCTTCAGCTACTTCATTAATGAGCTGGCGCAAGTCCACGGGAGCAAAACTTAGGGATTTGCGGCCTGCTTCGTAGCGGTATACTTCCAGCAACATATTTACCATCGCGATCAGGTTTTTGTTGCTGCGAACCATCGTCCCGAAAGCGTCGCGCATGGGAAGGGAAATTTCTCCCAAAGCTCCCTGCTGCATTAAAGTTAGCATTCGATCGGCTGCTACGAGGGGTGTTCGCAAGTCGTGAGCGAGTCGGGAGACAAAATCTTCGCGCTGGAGGGCGATCGAATTGCGCTCATCTACGCTGTGTTTTAGTCGCAGGAGCGATCGAACTCTCGCCAGCAGTTCATCCATTTCGACTGGTTTGCGGATGAAATCGTCTGCTCCCATGTCCAATCCCTGGACTACGCTCGCACTGTCGTGAGCCGTGATCAGCAAAATCGGGATAAAGGGCAATTCCTTATTTTGTCGGATTCGTTTAGTGACTTCGTAACCATCCATTCCCGGCATCATCACGTCTAGCAGTACCAAATCTGGGGCTGACTTGTCAATTTGACTCAAGGCAGAAAAGCCGTTTTCTGCCGTGCTAATTTCGTAACCTTCTTCTTCTAGGATTGTTTGTACCAACAAAACATTATCTGGTGCGTCGTCTACCACCAGAATGCGATCGGCTTTTGTGGCATTCGGAACAGATAAATAAGTCATTTAATTGCTAGCCTGGAAATAAATACTAAACTTTAATATGGCATTCGATTTATGTTTTCATATTTTTACACTTGTTAACTCTGTCATAAGGAAGATCTCACAACTTTATCAAATCTTTTTACTTTTGAGCCCTCGGATGTAATATAATCTACTACTTGGTTGTCATCGTATGCACGCCGTCCCAATCATCGGGCGGGGGTACTTCCAAATAGCTTAGGGATCGATCGAGGTGAACTTCCACAGGTCGATCGCTCGGTCGCATTGCTAAAGCCGCTTCAAAATAACTAATAGCTTTCTGAAAATTTCTAGCAATATAAGCCTCCCTACCGTTACTGTAAAGTTCCATAAACCGAAGGGTTTCCCCGTCGATGGGTTCAGAACTATTTTGCAACAACTCGTAAATGCCCACCGGCTGATTTTTGCCCTTAACCCGCACCTTGTCCAACTCTCGCACCCAAATCCGTTCGCTGCACAAACTGTATGTAAATTCGCTCAAAATTATATCGCACCCGTACTCCTTTGTAAGCTGTTCCAATCGCGAACTCAAATTCACCGCATCCCCGATTACCGTGTAATCCATCCGCTTTTGGGAACCAATATTTCCCGAAACCACCTCTCCGGAACTAATCCCAATTCCGAAGCGAAACGGAACTTCGCCGGGGCGAGAATCATTAAACTCTTTCAAACGCCGGCGCATATCTAAAGCCGACTGAACCGCCATCCAACCGTGACTTTCCGGGGGATTCAGCGGCAGGGGCGCGCCGAACACCGCCATTACAGCATCGCCGATAAACTTGTCTAAAGTGCCTTCGTAGTGGAAAACGGCCTCCACCATCGTCTCAAAATATTCGTTTAGCAGGGATACCACCTCGGAGGCTCCCAGATTTTCGGTCAGCGTGGTGTAGCCGCGAATGTCGGAAAATAAAATAGTCACTTCTTTGCGTTCGCCCACCATCATGGCGCCTTCACCTAAAGCCATCACTTTATCTACGACTCCAGGAGTCAGGTAGCGGTACATCGTATTTTTCATCCGCTTTTCGTGGCTGATGTCTTCGAGTACCACTAAACCACCGCGCACGCCGCCTTCTGGATTGATTAGCGGGTTGACAGTCAAATTCAAACTACGTTCAATTACTTTAATTCGAGAGGCGGGGATGGGCAGCGGACAATAAGGGTGATACAGGGCAGAATTTCGCAACGCAAATAGAGATTGGGCATTAGCTAATTCTGCCAGCGCTACTTCCTCAGTCCACGCGCGGTTTTCGCCCCAAGCGTAATATAAATTCGGATCTGTGCGATCGGGCACGGCCAAAATATAACTTTCTTCTTCTTCTTCTTCTTCTTTTTCTTTTTGTTGGGAATTTAGCGTTTTTTCCACCAACAATCCCAAAGTTAAACTTTGTTCGGGAACGTAATGTCTGGCAGCATTTTTGAGACTGTCTTCTAGTCGAAATTGCAAATTGTCGATCGGCAAAACTTCCCAAACATAGCGATTCACAAGTTTATCTTCCCAACTCTGGGGATTTTGTTTGCTTTTAGGTTGATTTACTGGACACCCCAACAATTCTAGGGCTGCTTCGTTGATCGTCACAACTCGCCCCTTTAAATCCGTGGAAATCACTGCATCAGAAAGACTTTGCAGCATATCTTTCTGATACTGCTTTTCGACCATCACGTTCTGAAACAGTTGAGAATTTTGCAACGCCATTCCCGCTTGGGAATTAAACGCTCGCAAAAACTCTTCGTCGGAAGGGGTGAAAGTACCTTGGTTCTTATTAATTAGCTGAGTCACCCCGATCAGCTCACCTTTAGCGTTATGCACCGGCATACACAAGACAGTGCGAGTGCGGTATCCCGTTTGCCTGTCAGTAGAGGGGTCAAAGCGGGGATCGTCGTAAGCATCTGTAATATTTAGAGGTTGACCAGTCGAAGCCACGTAGCCAGCAATTCCCTTATTAGCAGGAATGCGGAGATCTACCATCGTTTTGCCGTCGGCCTTGGCGACTTTTGTCCAAAGTTCGTTAGTTTCCCGATTTAATAAAAATAGCGTGCTGCGATCGGCTTGCATCAAGTCGCGAGCTTGATCCATGACAGAGCGCAAAGTTGTTTCCAAGTCAAGACTTTGACCCAAAGTCGTGGTCGCTCTCAGCAGTGCGGCAACCCCTCGCTGGTTGCGGGCGACGACGTAGAAAGACTGACAGCTTTCGAGAATAATCCCGATCGAATCTGCAAAAGCCTGGAACTGCTGTTCGTCTTCCTCGCTAAAGGAAACATTGCCAGCTTTATTTAAGAGTCTGACCACCGCTACGGGTTCGTGTTGGCTCTTGCTGCTAAAAATCGGCATACAGAGCATGGTCTCGATCTGATAGCCCGGTGGTTCGTCTACTTCGGAATTAAAATGCTCGTGCGATCGAGCTTCGGTGACATTGATCGATTTTCCGGTTGTTGCTACGTAGCCTAAAATGCCTGCATCCATCGGCAAGCGTACTTCTACATCCTCGCCCGTAAGTGGATCAACTGTTTTGTGCCACAGTTGATTTTTGTTGGAGTCAACCAAAAAAATTGTTGTCCGGTCTGCTTGCAGAATCTGACCAATTTTAACAGTGAAGGCATCTAACAGTTGCTCTAAGAGAGTTTCGAGTGCTTCATTGTTAATCAGGTCCATCGCCCGGATAAATTGCTGAAATTCAGCCGTGATAAAGTCCAGCAGGCACACTAATTCAGGAACTGGCAGGCTCTTAACACGGGAGGTCAATGCCCCCATAAAATTGACTTGAGTCAGTGTAGCCAGAACGCTACCAGTATTGGAGAATGTCATGATTAACTGCTTGCTCAGAGGGGTAGACTGACCGCAGGTCGATCTGCGCGAGATTCGCCGGCGGTGCAAACTCTTGAATTTGTTTGCAAGCGCATCGGCACTCGCTTGTCGCTTTGATGAATCGTGAGTTCAAAAGTGGCGCACGCAACTTCAGTTTGCTTGTTATGTATGCTCGATCGATCTTTTTTACAACCTGGATACTGATGAGGGTTCGTCAATTAAAGCTGAACTTGAGTTCGGAACCGTATCCGCCGGAAAAGTAGCTCCCAGACTTTCGTTCGATCAAGAGTGCAAGGTAGATTTGACGCTCTGTGCTCGACTGCAGCGCGCGGTGTGACTGTTTTAGCGCACTCGGCGACCGTATCCGGTCAGGTAAAGGGCGCTATGAAAGCAGCGCGCAAGGCATTCCTACAGAGCTACTCATAGTTTAATGGTAAACGCAACAGCAGGATAGCGACGGTAATTTATGCAGCAAAAAAGTTTGATCAATCTTTGAGGACATCCCTCCTCACTACCAACTGACGATCGAACAGCGAAGCTAAGCTGGCGGTGATGTTTAGAGGTGCTAGAGCTCCTGACATTTAGGCCGCTCTGGGCATGGACTCGGCAAATACCACTGATTGATAGTAGCGCTGCAGTTGTGCAGCGGCGGCGGCCCAACCCCAGCGTTCGGCTTCTCGGCGAGCGTTATGGCGCAAGGTTTCCCGTTCTTCGGGATTGGCAAACAGACGCTTGGTGGCGGCTAGTGCTCCTTCTTCGTCGGCGGGGTCAAATAAATATCCGTTAACACCGTCGGTGACGATATCAGGAATTCCGCCACTGCGCGCCGCCACTACGGGCGTCCCCGCAGCCATTGCTTCTAGGAGCACTAAGCCTAGGGTTTCGGTGCGGGAGGGAAAAATGAAGGCGTCGGCGGATGCGTAAGCTGTTGCGAGTTCTTGCCCCTTGAGGTAGCCGACAAAATTAGTGGGGGTACCGGCAAAATATTGTTCAAGGGTTTGCCGATGCGGGCCGTCTCCCACTAGGGCGAGGCGGGCGTCGGGAATCGCTGCGAGGACTGGTTTGATGCGTTCGATTTCTTTTTCTGCACCGAGGCGGCCGACGTACAGCAGCAGGGGACTGTCTGGGTTATTTTCAGAAAGGCGCGATCGCATTTCTCGACTTGCCAATTCCGGGACAAACATTTCAGTATCTACGCCCCGCTGCCACAAATCTACTCGCTCAATGCCGTGGGTTCTCAATTCCTCCACCATTGCTGTAGAAGTACACAGATTCACTTCTGCTTGGTTGTGCGCTCCTTTGAGCAATTCCCACAATAAAGGTTCGAGGACTCCAAAACCGTAATGGTGCAAATATTTCGGCAAATGCGTGTGGTAAGAAGCCAAAATCGGAATGTTGAACTTTTTGCCGTAATATATACCCCCCAATCCCAAAATAGCGGGATTGACAACGTGAATAATATCCGGTTTAAACTGCTCTAATTGGCGACCGACAGCCGGAGAAGGAAGTGCCATTTTCAGTTCCGGGTACATCGGCAAAGGCAAACCCTCCACACCGTAAACCCGGGCGCCTTTGTATTCTTTAATCCCGTAATCTGGAGAAAATATCAGAACTTGTTCGCCCGCGCGCTGCAAATGATCGACGGTGTGAATCAGTCTGGTGACAATGCCGTCTATTTTCGGCAGGAAAGTTTCAGTGAAAAGAGCGATTCTCATAATAAATTGTTTAGGAAAGCGATGATAATCCTAGCCTCTGGAAGAAGTCAGGGTCGATGACAGGATACACTGTCTCGCGGGGAGTAAGTCATTGCGTGCGATCGGCTGCTGTTCAACGCTTCTTCTTTCTGTTTCACTGCCACTAATTCCGAGGGAGAGGTTTTTGGGGTAATATGCAAGCAAATTCCCTAAATGCCAATTGATAAAATTATCCCACCTAAAAGCAATCCCCCACCTTCGGCAAAGCAATTAATTCTGTGAATTTCCTCTGCTGTTCTGACAATGGATATTTCTGTTTCAGTGGTAGATGGGGCTTCGCTAACTCGGCGCTAATTTTGATAACTCGCCGTTAATGCAGCCCCTTCCGATATTAAATAATCATTACAAACTGCACTCGCTGTACATCCAGGCAGAACCACCAAAAGCAACAGAATGAGAATTCGACTTTTCACGGCTTTATTCCCAAAAAGTCAGCAGCAAAAACCTTATGCCATTTTGCAACTAAGCGCAGAGGACGCAGAGAACACAGAGCAAAAGATCAAAAAGATAGATATGAAAAAATTAATTTACAACGAAATCCCTTGTGAACTTGCAAACATTTCTCCTCTCTTCCCTTCTGTTCTCTTACTTAGCGCTCTTCGCGCCTTCGCGGTTCATTAAAAAATCTCTTATCCCGCAGGTAGATACCAGAACTTACTTCCAAGAAACCTTCGGCAAAATCTGGTTTTTATCGACACGGTGCTGATATTTTGTAGCAAAATTCAGCAGAGAATCGAGCAGGGAATCTGAGAGATAGTGCGGTTGCAAACCGAGGTCTAGCAAATTGGTGTTTTTGGCATTGAAATAATGTTCTTCTTTCTCGACTCTGGGATTTTCGATGTTGTTGATTTCTACTTTTAATCCCATTGCCATGCCCGCTTTTTGCACCAAGGAGGCTAAGTCGCCGACGCTGAATTGTTCGGTGAATTGGTTGAAGACGCGGAATTGTCCGGCTTCGGCAGGGTTGGCGATCGCCAATTCCACGCACCGCACGGTATCCCGAATGTCTAAGAAGCTGCGGGTTTGTCCGCCAGTGCCATAAACGGTCAAAGGATGACCGATCGCAGCTTGGATGCAAAATCTGTTCAATGCTGTACCGAATACTCCGTCGTAGTCTAAACGGTTGATCAACAGTTCATCCATGCCGGTTTCATCTGTGAGCACGCCGTATACTACGCCCTGATTTAAGTCGGTGGCCCTTAAACCCCAGATTTTGCAAGCAAAATGGATGTTGTGGGAGTCGTGGACTTTTGACAGGTGGTAGAAACTGCCCGGTTGTTTGGGATAGGGTAGTGTATCCTTGCGACCGTTGTGTTCGATCGTAATGTAGCCTTCTTCAATGTCAATATTCGGCGTGCCGTATTCGCCCATTGTCCCCAATTTCACTAGGTGACAGTCGGGGAAGTCTTCGCGGATGGCGTACAGCAGGTTGAGTGTCCCGACGACGTTATTGACTTGAGTGAGGACTGCGTGTTCGCGATCGATCATTGAGAAAGGTGCCGAACGCTGTTCGCCGAAATGGACTACAGCCTCTGGTGCAAATTTTCTCATGCTTTTGCTGAGAAAATCGTAGTTGGTGATGTCACCGACGAACAAGTCGATCGACTTGCCCGTTAAATCTTGCCATCGCTGGAGTCGTTGCTGAATCGGTGCGATGGGAGTGAGGGTGTCGCTGCACAGTTCCAGATCCCAGTGCCGCCGCACGAAGCTGTCGAGGATGCCAACTTCGTAACCTTTGTTAGAAAGGTAGAGTGCGGTTGCCCAACCGCAATAGCCATCGCCACCAATAACCAGGACTTTCATAAATCAACGGTGAATCTTGCTTGCCAATACTGGGTTAATGTACCAGGTATTGGTGCATTCTGAACCTTTAATCAAGCGTGTTCGCCCAGGAGGGACTCTGTTTTTTTGGATTAAACCGGAATTTCGTCGGCGAAACTGGCCCGGCGGGTGAATTCAAAAGGGCCGGCAAGGGCTCCCCAGACGTGGGCATCGGTTTCGGGGTCACGTCCACGATCGTGGCTAATAAACTTGTCTTGGTCAATCTCGAATTCGCTGTCTAGATAGGTTTTTTTGCCCTTTCTGACCACCATGCAGCCTTTTCCGGGTTCGACAGACCCTTTGAAGCTGTTGCCCGTCCACTGCGTAATAAAGGTGCAGCCGGGAAGCAGTGTCAGTTGTGCTTTTTTGATTTCTTGCAGCCGTTGCGGGTCGCGGGAAGCGCCGTAGAATTGTTCTTCGTTTTCTATGGCATAATTTTCGATGTCGATTCGATCGCCCACCGGGACTAATTTCAAAACTCGGACTCGGTACGGGACGTGCAGTTCGATATCATAGGCTTGTTCTAGGTACAAGCTGAACCCATCCAGAACTTCGACCGGCAAAGGCCTCATGCAGACGCGGATGTGGGCGAAGAAGGGCGGGTTTTCAAAGGCTTGGGCTTGGTTGCTGAAATCGGCGGCCATCCAGCGGGCGAGGGTGACGATATCGGTGGAATGAGTCATTTCGATTTTAGATTTGGGATTTTAGATTTTAGATTAAGGGGAGTAGAAGTTATTTTAGGGGAAAGCGGGCGATCTGCTATAGAAGGTAGTTATATGCTTTACGAACAAGTAAAGAAACGGCGGCGATAAGTACGGCATTAATCAACGTATCCCCTTAGCGAGATTGCCCTTTTCTTCTACCAGATATCGCATTTTTAGTGAAACTCGCCCCATTGGTGCGCCCTCAATCTTCCAAAATCTCGACCAAATCTTCCATTGTCACGTCGAAGGCGCGGGCAATTTTGTAGACAGCAGAAAGATCGACTGTATTCAAAGCATCGCGCCTCCCGTAGCTTTTTACCGTGTTGTAGTTGACTCCGGATCAATCGGCAACTTCTTTGAACGTCCAACCTCTTTGCTCAGCTAGTTCTCGAATCCGCAATCTAACATATCCCATTAGCGCGATCGCCCTTACTATTCCAAAAACTCGACCAAATCTTCAATCATTACGTCAAAAGCAAGGGCGATCTTCTGAACGGCACTCAGATCGACCATACTCATCCCATCATCGCGTCTAGCGTACCCTTTAACCGTGTTGTAATTAACCCCAGAGCGATCCGCCACGTCTTGCAGCGTCCAGCCCTTTTCTTCTGCCAACTCTCGAATTTTTAGTCGAACTCGCCCCATTTTGCCCTTGACAACAGGTTAGATTTAACCTTAAAATGTAAAAAATTCAAAACGATCGCCCTCAGAGCCTGGAAAACTTAAGGGCGATCGCCTTTTCTATCACACCCCGCGTTTGCGGGGAAGGATTACCCTATGATACCAACATCAAAGCCCAAATTAAACACTCATCCCTGGTGTATCGTGCGGCAATTGCCAAATATGCAGCGATTGGTGGTTGCTCGGTTCCACCGCCGAGGCGATGCTGAGGGATATATCCAGATTTTACAGCGGTTGTTGCCGACTGCTCAACACGCGATCGTTTTTGATACGACTGGGGCTGAGAAATTGACACAAGTGCGATCGACTCAATTAGAACGAATCGTGTAATTAATCAGGAGCGATCGTGTTTTATAGCAAGTGCGATCGCTCCTGATTAATTACACTTAACAACGGATAAGCTACAATATTCCAAGAGTATCTGAGAGCTGTTATTCCTATGAATACTCAATTAATGGTAAAACCTTCTTCTTTGATGCCCCAAGGCATCAAAATGGTAGAATTTGGGAATATTTACTTATTCAGATTTACCGACGCTCTCCAATCTCGCATGGAAGAACTGCTAGAGAGAAAAAGACTAGATTTGTTAACTGTCGATGAAATTCCAGAATTAGCTGGCATCATCGAACTATCCCGAATTTTTACCTTGATTAACGCCCAACTTTCCACCCAAGCTAAATGGTGTGCGATCACACTCGACAATTTATACGACAACGAGCTAAATATCTCTGCGAATACTGCCACTCTCCAGAATATCTAAGCCCAGATCGCTTTACCATAGATCATCTCATGCCCAAATCTCTCGGCGGATCTGATGACAGTGAAAATTTAGCATTAGCTTGCCGTCGCTGCAACGAACGCCACTACAATTTTACCAACGGAATTGACCAGGAAACTCAGCAAGAATGTTTATTATTTAATCCTCGTCAGCAGCAGTGGTCAGAACATTTTATCTGGACAGCAGATGGTCTAAATATTGTCCCTAAAACTCCCATAGGTCGAGCAACTTGCAATCGGCTTGACCTTAATGATGAACGTTATGATGAAGAGGATTCGATTCGGCGATCGCGCAGGTTTTGGGTAGAAGGTGGTTGGCATCCACCTGCTGAAGATGCTCGTCAATTAGAATAAGCACGATCGTTCAATCCAAAAGTTTTATGAAATGAAGCATTTGCGCCGTCAATCTACAGATAAACCTAGAGATTTTTGGCGCAAATACGTTGTAGAACTGATACTTTTGCCAGAGATTAAATCCTCTGGTTGAGACATCTAAATTAGCAAATTAGATGAGTTTGACAGCCCGCAGACCAAACATCAGGACTGTCGCCAAGCCGATCATGCCGCCAAAAAGCCCGAAATAAGTTATTATTCCGCTAAGAGTCATTGCAATTTCTCCAAAAAAATCAATAAAAAGACCTATAAGAACTATAATCTAAAATCTAATATCTAAATTAGATAAATATGCAATCCATAATTAAAGTTGACTTGGGGCCACAATCTTACAATGTTTGCGTGCGATCGGGCGGTTTAGACGAACTCGGCAGTCTGATGGGCGATCTAAGCTTGGGCAAAAAAGTGCTGCTGGTGTCGAATCAGTCGATTTTTCGGCAGTACGGCGAAAGAACAACCGCAGCCCTCGAATCAGCCGGTCTGGAAGTCGGTACCTGCATTTTACCACCGGGAGAACAGTACAAAACTTTAAATTCGGTGCAGAAAATTTACGGTGCGGCTTTGGAAAACCGTTTAGAACGTTCCTCGACAATGGTCGCTTTGGGCGGCGGGGTGGTGGGCGATATGACGGGTTTTGCGGCCGCGACTTGGCTGCGGGGAATTAATGTCGTGCAGGTTCCGACTTCGCTGCTGGCGATGGTTGATGCTTCTATTGGCGGCAAAACGGGGGTAAATCATCCTTTAGGGAAGAATTTAATCGGGGCTTTTCACCAGCCACGTTTGGTATTAATTGACCCGGATGTCCTCAAAACTCTGCCGGCGAGGGAGTTTCGTTCGGCGATGGCGGAAGTCATCAAGTACGGGGTGATTTGGGATGCTGAACTTTTCGGGAAGTTGGAGAATTGCAAGCGCTTGGATCAAATGCGCTATGTGAAGGCGGATTTGTTGGCAGAAATTTTAAGCAGGTCTTGCCAAGCTAAGGCTGAGGTGGTAAGCAAAGACGAGAAGGAATCGGGTTTGCGGGCGATTTTGAATTACGGGCACACCATCGGTCATGCTGTGGAAAGTTTAACCAATTACAAGGTGATCAATCACGGGGAAGGAGTAGCAATCGGCATGGCTGCGTCAAGCCGATTGGCTGTGGAGTTGGGAATGTGGGATGCTGAGTGCGATCGCCGCCAGTCTGCTTTGCTTGAAAAAGCGGGTTTACCTGCCAAATTGCCGGCGGGTGTGGATGTTGAGGAAATTTTGCATACTTTGCAACTGGATAAGAAGGTGCAGGATGGCAAGGTGCGGTTTGTGCTGCCGGTGCGCTTGGGTGAGGCCGCTGTGAGCGATCGGGTGGATGGGGATTTGATTATACAAGTTTTGAAGGAAATGCTTTAAATGCTCGTTTTTGGGGTTGTTTAACCGCTGCTAAAGCCTGATTAACGCCGATCGCTAAAGATGTTTTTTCTTTCAATGTGCGATCGGCGGTTGAGTTTAGGAACCGCTCGACCGCGAATTAATTTCCTCCAAAATTTTATCGACTCTGTTAGCCGATTGAGTTCTGCCTTGCTTGATAAATAACTCCTTAGCTTTTGTGAGGCTGGCTACTGCCTCAGCTTGGTTTTCCTTGTCTCCTTGCTGGTACAAACCGACTCCTAAATTGTTTAAAGCATCGGGATATTGATCGTTAATTTTAACGGCATGTCTCCACTGAACAATTGCCTCGGGCAACTGCCCCTGACTTGCCATCGCCACGCCTAAATCGTTGTGAGCTTTGGCGTGCTGCGGGTTGACTTCAATTGCTTTTTGGAATAGAGCGATCGCATCGCTCATTTTACCTTGCCCCGACAGCATACTTCCCAACTTGTAATAAGCATCCGCTTGTTTGGGATAGCGAGCCATTAGTTGCCGGTACAAAGCTTCGGCATTGACAGCATTTCCTTGACCGTAAAGGTCGTTGGCAGTTCTCAAGCCCACCGTGTAGCCTTTACCTACAACTTGGCACTTTTTCTCGGAGTTGCCTTCCTGCTTGCAAATCCTGAGTTCGTCTCCCTTCATTTCGTAGGACATAACTTCCCGAACAGCAGGGCCTCGGCGCGGGGTCTGCAAGTTCTGCGACTGCAAGTTTTGCGAGAGTTGCAGGGCGATTGGCTCAGCTTGTGCCGGTTGGGCCGCTGCTGCATTCCAGATTCCTGCACCCACCAAAATGCTTGGGGCGATCCACCTCAAGGGTTTGAACAAGCGAAACTCTCGATCGTTTTTCATGTCTTTTGTGGAAACGTGTTGTTGATATCCTGGGTTTCACTAGCGCCGTAAGAGTCGGAGCCGATGGGGCCCACCCGATGAAATAGTTAGTTATTAACAGTCGAGATATTTTAGCACTGTGTGACCGAGTTTGAGTTAAATTAGAGTAGAATTCCGATCGATTCTCAGTCAACCTTAGCAGGAAAATAGAAATGGGGCAGTCTATTCTTACCATGCTCTTTGCGCTCATCCTCGGCTACGCTGTTAACTCAAGCGTCAAAATTGTCAGTGGTGGCGACGAAGCTTTAGTGGAACGTTTGGGTCAATACAAGCGCACTCTAAAGCCAGGATTCCACTTTATCAGTCCCCTGGTTGAAAAAGTCGTCTGCGTGGACACAAGCCGTGAAAGAGTTTTAGACATTAAACCTCAGTCAGCAATCACGGGAGATAATGTGGCTCTCGAAGTCGATGCCGTTGTGTATTGGCGGGTGGTGAATTTACAGAAAGCTTATTATGGAATCGATCAAATTGAAAATGCGATCGCCAACTTAGTTTTAACGACGTTTCGCGCTGAAATTGGTCGATTGCCCATGCAAGACATCTTGGGTTCCCGAGATGACATGAATAAAAAGTTACTCAAAAAGTTGGACGAAGCTACAGAAACTTGGGGCGTCAAAGTAATTCGCGTAGAAATTCAAAGCATTACACCTCCTAAAAGGGTGCAAGAAGCTATGGAATTGGAGCGCGCCACGAAGAGCGAGTGGCAAGCAATGGTCAATAAGGCGATCGGCACTAAGGAGTACATGAGGCTCTTAGTTGAAGCTTTAGACTCCCATCCCAATAGCACGCAAGTTTTGAATTACTTAGTAACCGAAAAATACTTAGACGCTCAACAAAAATTGGGCGAAAGCGACAATGCCAAAATTCTGTTTATGGATCCGAGAAATATGTCAGAGGCCCTCAACAATTTGATGGAGTCTATCCCTGATATCTCTCCGGGAGATGGCGGCGGGGAAATGAAAGTTATCGATACTCAAACTTCTCAAGACTGATATCGGAAGATGGCGTCGGCTACCTGAGAGACATCACGCATTTCTCTGACATCGTGAACGCGCAATATATCTGCCGAATTTGCGATCGCACCTGTACAAGCCGCCGCTGTCCCCCAAATTCTTTGTTTCGCTTCTGGCTGATTCAAAATGTGACCGATGAAGCTTTTGCGCGATACTCCGACTAAAATTGGACAGTTTAAAACACGGAATTTGGGCAACTCGCGCAGAATTTCTAAGTTTTGACTGTAATTCTTAGCAAAGCCAATACCGGGGTCTAGAATAATTTGAGATTTGTCAATCCCCGCAGCAACTGTCGCCGCAATTCGACTCTCGAAAAAGTCCCGAATTTCCCCAATTAAATCCCGATAATCTGTGAGTTGTTGCATCGTCTGGGGAGTACCCCGAATGTGCATCAAAATTATTGGCACTTTTAACTTAGCAACGGTTGACAGCATTTCTGAGTCAAAAGTTGCTCCCGAAATATCATTGATGATATCAGCTCCCGCCTCAACCGCAGCTTTCGCAACCTGCGCTCTGGTAGTATCGACCGAAATAGGAACTGAGCCAAAAATCTCCGCTTTTTGCCGCAGTATCTGTACGAGAGGTATAACGCGATCGATCTCCTCTGAAGAGGATATTTCCGCTGCACCGGGCCGAGTAGATTGACCACCAATATCAATAATATCTACCCCCGATTTTACCATATTTTCCGCTTGCACTAAAGCAGATTCTAGGGTAAAGAAATCTCCGCCGTCGCTAAAACTGTCAGGGGTAACATTTAAAACGCCCATTAAATAAGTGCGTTTTCCCCACTCGAAAACTTTATTTCTAATTGTAATTTTTTTGTTATTTATCATATCACCTCATCACTCGGCGATTGAAATTGATTCTTGTTAAACGGAGTCTCTCTCTAAGAGACTAAAGAATCAAGCAGAAGCGCCATTGTTAATTCAACCAAAACTTAACCAGCTAAAAACAGTATCAACTGTCAATTCTAATTCAATTTTATCAATGATTGGCAACAGAGCTGCACCTTTATACAGTTCTACTTTTTGTCCTGGAAATACTGCCAAAATACTCTCTTCTTCTGGGTATAATAACCACCCCAACTCAGTTCCGTGTCGCGAACAGTGAAGTAATTTACTCAGCACTTTTGTTGGATTTTGACTTTGGGAGAGAATTTTAATCGACCCGTCTGGATTAATTTCAAAGCGGTTAGCAATTCTACCAGAGGGCAAAAAAGGAATTCTTTTCCATCGGAATACTGCTACATCTGGCACGATTGATGCGCCACCAAATG
Source organism: Microcoleus sp. LAD1_D3 (assembly GCF_036702135.1). Lineage (NCBI taxonomy): Bacteria > Bacillati > Cyanobacteriota > Cyanophyceae > Oscillatoriales > Microcoleaceae > Microcoleus > Microcoleus sp. LAD1_D3. The sequence continues at coordinate 40,272 of NZ_JAUBSB010000042.1, forward strand.
TGCAGTATAACTCTGGAAAAGCACGGGCAATTTTCTGAGTTTTTGTTACTTGATCGATCGTCTTGCAGAGTTCACCTTGAAGGACGCTGTGCTCACCTTGTGGCATGGGTTTCTGAATGATTTCTCCGTCAAGAAATTCTGAGGCTGGTTCAGTTTCAGGAAGTTTTAGGAACTCCTCTAAGGTGGGTTTTGGTTTAACGCTCGCAATCATAGGTCAATTCTCCCGATCGGAGAAACACTCAACGGCACATCACAATTGTAGGCGATAGCTGTTTAATTCCCGCTGCCCTTGTTCCACTTACCACTTAGCAATTACCTATTAGCAATTACCTATTACTGATAATTGACAATGCGCGAGAAACTCGCAGCTTCCAAACTAGCCCCGCCTACCAAAACCCCGTCAATCTCAGGCATCGCCATAACTTCATCAATATTCTCCGGTTTAACAGAGCCGCCGTACTGAATTGGCACGCCAGGATTAGTCAATTTACTGCGAATCAAACCAATAACTCGGTTAGCTTCCTTCGTTTCGCAAGTATCGCCAGTGCCGATCGCCCAAATCGGCTCGTAAGCAATTACCAACTTATTTTGGTCAACATCAACCAAATCTTTTGCCAACTGAGAAAAAATGTGAGCTTCTGTTTCGCCTGCATCTCGCTGCTGCTTGGTTTCCCCAACGCACAGAATCGGAATTAAATCGTATTTCTGAGCAGCTTTCAGCCGCAAATTCACCGTTTCGTCAGTTTCCCCAAAATATTGGCGTCGCTCGCTGTGGCCGATGATGACATAACGGACACCAAGTTCACTCAGCATTGGCCCGGAAATTTCCCCAGTAAAAGCTCCCGACTCTTGCCAGTGAACATTCTGAGCACCGAGTCTAATCCGGCTGCCGTGCAAATTTTTCGAGAGGACAGCCAAGGAAGTGAAGGGAACGCAAAGCACGACTTCCCGTTCCTCTGGGGTTTCCGTCAGACAGGACATGAATCCTTGAAGAAACTCTAGGGATTCTGCCCTAGTTTTGTACATTTTCCAGTTGCCAGCTATAACTATTTTGCGCACTATTTCTTTAAGTCCTTGTCCTTACAACGCAATTAATAGTCTAAAGCTTTAGCGTACATTTCGATCCTTCATTGTCCAAACTCGATGCGAGCTTGCTCAACTAAGTCAACGGTGACGACTTCGGTTTCGGCTTCGCGGGCCAAGTGCTCGATGCGGGCACGAGCTTGTCCCCGAACAAAATAGGGAATATTTTTTAGCTTAGCCTTGGCTTCAGGCGTCCATTTTAAATCATCTGAGAATTCGGAATCTGGCATGGCGTATCGGTCGATCGACTGTAAGCGCTCAGTTCTTTACTTTGACAAAAGTCTGTCTGATTATTGAATCTATCATGTTCAGGAGCGCTCGGTGCGATCGAGTTCCCGTTTGCAGCAGCCCTCAGCAAAGCCGATTTGCAGCTAGGAGTTGCTCCGTGTGCATCCTAGCACCCTAGTGAGCCAAATCATTACTGATATCAAGTCCGCGTTAGAAACCCCCTTAATGAGACTCGGCGGTTGAAACCGCTCCTACACACACTTTTGTCCGTCTTCACCGACTCTAGAATAAAAGCGGGTATTAAAGCCGGACTTGGTATGAACCATCTTTTGTCACTGGGGCGACAGTATAAAGCTAGGCAGCAACCAAATCTATAACGACTCTCTTACTTAAAAAAAATCCGAAAATTATTCATATAATAGATTAAATTGCCCCCTCCTCCTCGCCTCTCAAAAATCTCACACCCTTCTAACCAAAGTTTAATTAAACCATAATAAATCTCCTCTAAAATAATCACTATTAAAAAGTAATTGAGCGTACTTTGTCAATTCCGAACCTTCTCCCACTCAGGAAACGGTTGATATTTATCTGTTGCAATTAACCGCGATTGGTTATTTACTTTATCCGTTTGAAACTGAGTGGACTCATCGGCAAAAAAATGAGCCGATTGAGCGTCAGCACTTACTAATAGATAACCCTTCTAAACAGTTTCTTAGCACTGGTCAATCCTCGGATAATCCGTGAGTCGCTCATCAACCCACCATAACTCGTTCTTGACTGGCTTGAAGTCCTACTAACTCCCATTGCTCAAGCTATAATAAAGTTGAGGAACTTTGAGTTTAATATTTCCCTAAATATTATTCCTAATATAGCAATTCTTGCAGGAATCGTATTTTTTTTACCCCACCCCAACCCTCCCCTTAGTAAGGGGAGGGAGTAAGAAATTCACAAATGATGGGAGGATTGCTATATACCAAATGTTATCAATAAATATAGCAGAGTATCCCAGGGGCGAGCGCGGGAGAACGAGCGATCGTGCGAGGCGTAACAGGTGCTCATTCGTCAAAGCTCGCTCGGCGTTGTAAAAACTGTTTAACGTACCCAAAAATAATTAGATACCTACAAAAATTAGCGCGAGTTACCAGACTTTATATCTCCGAAAAAAAGGGATAAATTTTAAGCAGACTGTGGTCGTTAGTTAAAGAAACCTGACGCAGCGTCGGATTTTGCTGCGGAAGCTCAGCTTGTGTATCATTTCTGAGATATTTACAAAGTTTTCATTTTCCATTCCCAGCTCAAAATATGCTAGGCTAGAATGTTTCCAGAGCTTAAGATACACCATGACGTATGTATCAATCATTAGAAGAGTCAACCATTTTGACTACCCCATCTACGGAATCGTCCTCTCTAATTCTGATTGTGGATGACGATGCCTTGATGCGTTTGCAACTTCGACTGTATTTACAGAAGGAACAATACCGAGTGGCGGAAGCTAGTGATGGGTTGACAGGGCTAGCAGCTTATGAGGAACTACATCCAGACCTCATCCTGCTAGATGCAGTGATGCCTACTATGGATGGTTTTGCTTGTTGTCAAAAATTATCTGAAGTGTCTGAGAGCGATCGCCCACCTATTTTGATGATTACTAGCTTGGAAGACAAAGAATCTGTCGATCGAGCGTTTGCAGCGGGAGCGGCTGACTATATCACTAAGCCGATTCACTGGGCTGTTCTGCGACAGAGAGTGCGACGGTTGATTCAGCAATTCCACTTGCAACAGCAACAAACCATACTTTACAAGCAGCTAGAAGCCGCCAATCGACAATTAAAATATTTAGCGTCAATTGACGGTTTGACTCAGATTGCCAATCGCCGTCAGTTTGACCAACAGCTAGAGGAGGAGTGGCGACGCATGACCCGGCAGCAAACTCCTTTGTCACTAATTTTGTGTGATATCGATTTCTTCAAGCCTTACAACGATACTTATGGACACCAAGCAGGGGATGTATGTTTACAGAAAGTTGCCACAACTCTCAATCGCAGTATTAATCGAGCGGGAGATTTAGTAGCACGTTATGGAGGTGAAGAATTTGTAGTGATTTTATCCGACACAGAGCTTGAGGGAGCTGTCCAAATCGTTAAGCAAATGCAGGCTGGCATCCAAGCTTTAGCAATAGTCCATAAGAGTTCTCCGCATCATTACATTACGCTCAGCTTCGGTATTACCAGTGTGCTTCCTACCCAAGAGATCCGACCAGAAAATTTAATTACTGCTGCCGATGCAGCACTTTATGAAGCTAAAGACCAAGGTCGTAATACTTTTTGTACCAAGATTCATACAGTTAATAAATTCACCCGTTAAATCATAAGGTAAAAACTATGCCTCTCGTAATTGGGAATAATTATTTATTAAAAGTTTAGCGAAATATCAAGTCCTGCATGAGTAAGCCTTGATTTGAGTATTAAAGCCTAAATAATCGGTTGTGCGACCTTCATTGAAACTGTCAGAAATAGCACGAGAGTGTCTCTACAACGATTTTTTATCAAAATCAGTTTATATTCAGCAAGTAGCGATTCTAGAAGTTTATGGGAGGAGCTAGCTCAGTGCGTGATCAAAGATGGTTCGGTGCGATCGCCCTTCTCACTGGTGCGGCTTTTCTGGGCAACTATTTCAGTTTATCTCTTTTCTTTGGGGTTGATTTCCTCTTTGGCAGTATTGCAATACTGATTATTACTTACTACTTCGGCTGGGGCTGGGGAAGTTTGGCCAGTCTAATAGCAGGCAGCTATACTTATGTCCTTTGGAATCATCCCTACGCCATAATTATCTTGGTAATTGAGGCTCTATTTGTAGGGTTTCTTTGCAAGCGTAAACATCCGAACCTCCTTTTATTGGATGGGATTTACTGGTTCTTAATTGGAATGCCTCTCGTTTGGCTTTTCTACGGTCAAATGCTGCACATGGAGGCGGCTCAAGTCCTGCTAGTGATGTGCAAACAAGCAGTCAACGGCATTTTTAATGCCTTAGTGGCCAGCTTAATCATTTCTTATGCGCCGAGTCATCTGTGGGTTAGGCATTCAAAGCATTTCCAGACCCTCTCATTAAAACAAACTATTTTTCATCTGTTGGTTGCTTTTGTCTTTATTCCAGGACTTATCCTATTAGTTATTGATGGTAGATACTTGGTCGCTCAAATTCAGACGACTGTGCAAACTGAGTTACAAACAAAGGGGAGAAATCTCAGTAGCGGTCTATCTAGATGGCATCAGCGACATCTCTTAGCGTTGAATACATTAGCGGAAAAATCGGTCATTCCTGAAGCCGCCACTCCTGCTAATCAAGCGATTCAATCATCCGATCAACTGCAACAAGACATTAGCCTGCTCGAGCAGTGGTTTCCCGATTTCGACAAAATTTATGTGAGCGATTCATCTGGAACAGTTTTAGCGGCTTCTCCTCCTTTAAATCAAAAACGTCGGCAGTTGATTGAACAAAGCACCAAACATAAATCTCTAATTACCCTGGCTCAAGAGCGGTTGAGACCTTGGATGACTCCTATCCACAACGATTTATTAATTGACGAACCTCATGTAGGATTGAATGTTCCCCTGCAAATTCAAGGTCATTTCCTTGGCCTGATCCACGCTTCATTAGCATTGAGCCAGATCCAAGCTCTATACATTTTTCAGCAAAACAATCAGCAACTACGCATTACATTGCTCGATCAAAACAACCAAGTTATTGCGAGTAATCAATCCGACCAAAAGCTGTTGACCAGTGTCCAAGAGTCAAAGCACGGCAGCACTCGCACCTTAGAGGGAACCTTGCAGCAGTGGGTTCCTAGCAAGGGCAACTATCCGATGATCCGTTGGAAAAACTCTTTATATATACAGGAATTTACGATTACCCCAGACCTGAAATGGAGATTACGCTTAGAAATTCCAGCAGCTCCCTATATAGAAAATTTACAAAATCGCTACAAGATAGATCTGATTATTCTTCTCGTCATCACAATGTTGGCATTTTTGTTTGCAACGGTGGTTAGCGAACGACTGGTCAAGCCGTTATCCTTTTTAGCTCTGGCGACTACTGACTTACCCAACAAGCTTTCAGAAGAAACATTTGAATGGAAACATACCTCTGTTACGGAAATAAATGAGCTTGCTAGCAATTTTCAATTGATGGCGATCGCACTCAATCAAAAATTTAGCGAGATTAAACACGTCAACGCTACTTTAGAACAGCGGGTTCAAGAACGAACGCAAAGATTATCCAAAATCAATCGCTCTCTGAAAGCTGAAATTAAGAGACGTAAACAAGCCGAAGCTGAACTAAGAACAAGAGAGGCGGCAATACGAGCTTTATATGAAGTCACTGCTACCCAAAATCTCAATTTTGAGCAGCGCACCCAAGCGTTGATTGAGATGGGATGTCAGATATTTCGGCTTGAATGTGGCATCTTGGCTCGTGTGCAAGATAACCGTTATGAGGTGATGGCTGTGCGATCGCCCGATCAAGTCCTGAAACCAGGTGATGTCTTTGATATTAACCAAACTTTGTGCTGTGAAGCTTTAGACACAAATGAACCCCTAACCATCGAACATATAGGCACGTCCAAATGGCGTTACCATCCTGCCTATCTTGCCCTTGGCATAGAAGCTTATATGGGAACACGAGTTTTAGTTGCAGGCAAAGTCTACAGTACCCTCAGCTTTTCTAGTAAATCTCCGCGTGCAGACAGCTTTAAATCTGCCCATGTGGAATTGCTGAAGCTGATGGCTCAGTGGATTGGTAGTGAAATTGAACGGCATCAGTCAGAAGTCGCTCTGCAAGCCAGTGAAGAGCGGTGGCAACTCGCCCTACGTGGTAGTAATGATGGGGTATGGGATTGGAACGTCAACACCAATGAAGTATTCTTCTCGGCTCGCTGGAAAGAGATGTTGGGCTACCAGGAGCATGAAATCCCGAATCACTTTGATGAATGGAGTAAGCGAGTTCATCCCGACGATATCGAATGGGTGATGCAAGCCATTCAAGATCACTTTCAGCGCAAAACTCCCTTTTATATTACAGAACATCAAGTGCTTTGCAAGGATGGGAGCTACAAATGGATTTTGGCTCGAGGGCAAGCACTTTCGGATGCAGCGGGTAGAGTTGTGCGTATGACTGGTTCTCACAGCGATATTACCAACCGCAAACAGTTAGAGCAGGAAATTCAAGCCAGAGAGCAATTATTGAATGCTTTCTTTAAAGGAGCTTCCCTAGCAGGGGTGGGGCTGTGTATCCACGATCGGCAGTTTCGATTTTTACAAATCAATGAGGCATTAGCTGAAATTTATGGCCACTCTGTGGAGGCTCACTTAGGCAAGACAACCGAGGATATTTTGGGGGAATTTGCTCCTGATGTGAATGTCCTGTTACAACAGGTGTTAGCCACTGGACAACCTTCAATCAACTTGGAAAGGAGCCCAGAAGTACCCAGTCAAACCGGTGCCAACCGCTACTGGCTCGCTTCTCACTTTCCCATTTTCAAGGATGCAGACCAGCCTATAGCAGTGGGTTGCATCCTCATTGAAATTACCGATCGCAAACGAGCCGAAGCAGAACTACAACAAATGAGTGCGGCGCTAGAAAATGCCGTGGCAGGCATTTCTCGGCTGGATACTCAAGGACGCTATATCTCTGTCAATGTTACTTATGCTGCCATCACCGGATATCAGCCTGACGAAATGCTAGGGATGGAATGGCAAAGAACTGTTCATCCTGAAGATGTTGAGAAGATGGTAACTGCTTATCAGCAGATGTTGAGAGACGGCAGAGTCGAAGTAGAAGCTAGGGGGATGAGAAAAAATGGCTCTAGCTTCTATAAACAAGTGGTGATGGTTTCTGCTTATAACGAGCAAAATGTTTTTGTAGGGTATCACTGCTTCATGAAGGATATTACCGATCGCAAGCAGGCAGAAGAAGCACTACAACGACAGTTGCAAAAAGCCCTACTGCTGAAGCAAATTACCCAAGAAATTCGTCAAAGCCTCAATGCTCAGCAGATATTTGAAACGGCTGCTATTCAGATTGGGCAAACTTTTGGGGTCAGTCGCTGCTTAATTAGCACATACCAGGACAATCCGCAGCCTCAGTTTCCTGTAGTTACAGAGTATCTAGCAGTGGGATCGGCCCCTAGTGGCGAGTATGACATTCTGGTGGCGAGTCCTGCTTATGCAAAACAGTTGATGGCTCAAGATGAAGCTATCGCCTCCCCGGATGTCTATTGCGATTCATTGCTCACCTGTGCAGATTCAATTTTTACCCGCCTCAAATTGAGATCGACATTAGCAGTGCGAACCTCTTACCAAGGAGAACCGAATGGTGCCATTTGTCTGTACCAGTGCGATCGCTACCGTCATTGGACTGCCGATCAAATCGAGTTGCTAGAATCCGTCGCGGCTCAAGTAGGAATTGCCCTAGCTCAAGCCAAATTACTAGAGCAAGAAACTCGACAACGAGAAGAATTAACTCTGAAAAACTTTGCCCTGGAGCAAACTAGACGAGAAGCAGAAGCTGCGAACCGAGCCAAAAGTGAGTTTCTGGCGATGATGAGCCATGAAATTCGCACTCCGATGAATGCGGTTATTGGTATGACGGGACTACTGCTCGATACAGAACTCAAGGCTCAACAGCGAGACTTTATCGAGATGATTCGCAATAGTGGCGATACCCTCCTGAGCATCATCAACGACATCCTTGACTTCTCCAAAATTGAGTCGGGCAAGCTAGAGCTAGAAATGTATCCCTTGAGCTTGAGAGATTGCATAGAAGGTGCGATCGACCAACTTGCAGTTAAAGCAGATGAGAAGGAGATTGAGTTGGGCTACCTTATTTACCCTCAAACTCCTAAGTTCATTTTGGGTGATGTCACCCGTCTCCGTCAGATTCTAGTTAACTTGCTCAACAATGCGATTAAGTTTACCGAAACTGGGGAAGTTACCATTTCAGTGCAAGCCTCTCTAGTTGATTCTGACAAAACGATTTCTGAGCCTGAGAACTTGTCAGAAAGCTTGTATGAAATCGAGTTTGCCATTCAAGACACAGGGATTGGCATTCCAGCCAACCGCCTCGATCGACTGTTCAAGTCTTTTAGTCAAGTAGATGCTTCGACGACTCGGCAGTATGGAGGGAGTGGTTTAGGTCTGGCGATTAGTAAGCGACTTAGTGAAACGATGAACGGCATGATGTGGGTTGAGAGCCGAGGCCACGTCGGAGGAACCCCTTCACCCAAATGGCAAGCCGCTCAGGCTCCTCGAATCACAATGGGTTCTACCTTCTACTTCACGATAGTCGCACCCGCTGTTGCTACTGAGTTAGCGGAACCGATTGAAATGCTACCAGAACTATCTAGCAAGCGTTTATTAATCGTGGATGACCAGCCCACTAACCGACAAATTCTGACGTTGCAAGCCCAGACTTGGGGGATGGAGATTCGCGCAGCCCAATCGGCTGTGGAAGCGCTCAACTGGCTTCAGAGTGGAGAAACGTTTGATGTCGCTATTTTAGATATGCAAATGCCAAAGATGGACGGCTTGACACTCGCCTCAGAAATCCATCAGCTTCCTAAGTGCCACCGTTTACCACTGGTGATGCTGACTTCAATGGGCAAACCAGAAGGGAGTTCTTCAGCACTCTCGACTCACTTTGTGGCTTGTTTAAGCAAACCCATTAAACAATCCCAGCTTTATGAAGTGCTGACTCAGGCACTACAAGCTCAACCGACAAAAGTTCAACAGCGGCCCCCTAGCTCTGTTCAGGATGATATTAAATTGGCTCAGAGACTCCCGCTGCGAATTCTGTTAGCAGAGGATCATCTGGTGAATCAGAAGGTGGCACTGCTGCTGTTAGAGCGTTTGGGATACCGGGCCGATGTTGCTGCCAATGGATTAGAAGTCTTGGAAGCCCTGCATCGCCAGCCTTATGATGTAGTGCTGATGGATGTACAAATGCCAGAGATGGATGGGCTAGAAGCCACCCGTCGTATTGGTGAGGAGTGGCCGGCTCATGCTCGTCCCCGAATTATTGCCATGACGGCGAATGCCATGGAGGGCGATCGCGAGCTTTGTCTGGATGCTGGCATGAATGACTATATCAGTAAACCAATTCGAGTAGAGGCTCTCATCCAAGCGCTGAGTCAGTGTCCACCCAACCAGGAACAGCAGCAGGCCCAAAAAGATGAATCAGATAGCAACCAGCCAGAAATTGATGTACCAGCGGTTAACCTCACAGAACTGCAAGCCTTCTGTAGCAGCATCGATCAAGATTCAACCAAGATTTTGAGCTTGCTGGCGAACTGCTACTTGGAGGAAGCTCTAAAGTTGCTACAAGCTATGAAATTTGCGATCGCCCAAGCGGATACTCAAACCCTAAACCGAGCGGCTCATACCCTCAAAGGCAGTAGTGCGAACCTAAGCGCGGCTCCTCTGGCCCAGCTTTGTGGCAGGTTAGAAGTCATGAGTACCTCTGGTGAACTCGATCGAGCCTCAACCCTATTGGCTCAAATCGAGGGTGAGTACGATCGTGTCAAGAATACTCTCCAACAAGAACTACAAAAGAGCGAAACTAATTTATGAAAGTCTATTAAATAGGCATTTTTTTGCATCAGGACTTAGGCAACTGTCACAGGCGATGCCACAAGGTGGCTATGCGATCGCATACGCACGATCAAGCCTGATTCCAAATCTTTTAGCATCGGAATTATTCATATATCTCTTCTCTGCATCTGGGTGAATCAGCGTCAATCCCTTGTCATCTGCGGTTAATACATTCTCTTTTTTTAACCGCAGATGAGGGCAGACTAACACAGATTAACGCAGATTAATTATATCAATTATGGTTGCAGCGTCCGTGATTGTTGACTGTTGACTGTTGGCTAAATTTTACAAGAATGACTAATGACTCATGACTAATGACTGCTGCCGAAGCGGAATCTCGATCACAAACTCAGTACCCTTCCCCAATTCCGAATTGCATTTTAAAACGCCGCCGTGTTTTTCTACCACAATTTGGTAACTAATTGACAGTCCCAATCCTGTACCTTTCCCCACCGACTTAGTGGTGAAAAAAGGGTCAAATATGCGTTTTCTCATAGATTCCGAAATTCCCGTGCCGTTGTCAGAAATCCGAATCACCGCGCTAGGAAGATTGCCATTAAGTTGACCGACAGAAGTAGAGATTTTAATTTGAGGAGCCACAGATGGGTCAGCGAGCAACTTGTGCGATTCCAAAGCATCGATCGCATTCCCGATGACATTCATAAACACCTGATTCAACTGTCCAGCATAACACTCAACCAGAGGCAAAATGCCGTATTCTTTCACTAGCACAATGTTGGCACTGTCAGCATTAGATTTCAGTCGGTGCTGTAAAATTAACAGCGTGCTGTCAATCCCTTCGTGAATGTCAACGGCCTTCATTTGACTTTCGTCAAGACGAGAGAAATTCCTCAAAGACAAAACTATTTGCCGGATGCGATCGGCTCCCACCTTCATTGACAATAGCAATTTTGGCAAATCTTCTAGCAGAAACTCCAAGTCAATATCTTCACTCAATTTGTCTATTTCAGGACTAGAATCGGGATATTGCTGCTGGTAAAGTTCCAGCAAACTCAGTAAGCTAGCAGTATATTCAGTAGCGTGATCGAGATTGCCATAAATAAAATTAACCGGATTGTTAATTTCGTGAGCAATCCCGGCTACCAGTTGCCCCAAACCAGACATTTTTTCAGTTTGAATCAATTGAGCTTGAGTGTGCTGCAAATCCTTTAAACTTTGAGCGATTTGTTCTGCTTGGCGTCTGGTTTGAGCCAGCAAATCGGCTTGTTGGATAGCTACGCCTAATTGATTGGCAATCTGAGCTAAAAAGTTAACTTCTGAACTTTCCCAACTGCGGACTCCAGAATGTTGATACGCTGTCAGCAAACCCCAAAGTTCTTGTCCTACAAAAATCGGCGCGATCGCATAAGCCTTTACCTGAAATTGCTCTAAAATACCGACCACACACTGCGAGTGGCAAGCTTTATAGATATCGTCAACGGCTAGAGTTTCATTATTGACATACCTGCCGCCTCGGTTTTCCTGCAAATAAGTATCTTGCCAAACCGTACTGATACCTTCCCCTACCAATTTTATCCAGCCATCTTTCACAAACTCTGCCACATATTGGCCACCCCAATCAGGATTAAAGCGATAGACAGCAATTCTATCGACTTGCATAAACTGACAAACTTCTTGGGTTGCAGTCTTAAAAATTGCGTGGATATCGAGAGATTCTCGAATCTTTGCCACCACTTCAAACATTATCCGCTGTTGCTCGGCGACTTCCTGCAAATCGATCGTTTGCTGCCGCGTTTTAGCGAGCAAATCTGCTTGTTCTAATGCTACGCTCAACTGAGCTCCGACTTGCGTAGCAAACTGGATTTCCGAAGTTTTCCAATTGCGCGAACCGTCGCACTGGTGCACGCACAGCAAGCCCCAAAGCTCGCTGCCATTCATCAGCGGCATAATCACCTGAGATCTAATTTGAAATTGAGCTAAAATAGCAGCGTGGCAGTCTGAGAGTCCCGCACTTTCGATATCGGGCAACACTTGAATGCGTCCCTGGCTGTATTTATTTGCATAGTTTTCGCCAAAACAATGATCGCTAATTTTCACATCCATTGCCGAACAAAAACCTGGCAAAACATCTTCGGTAATAAAGTAGCCTTCATTAAACTTTGAGTCCGTATCGAAGCGATAAATGCCAACTCTATCTGCCTTTAAAATCCGCCGCAGTTCTGTAGTTGTCGTGCGAAAAATTGTATCTAAATCGAGAGATTGTCGAATCTTAGCAACTACCTCAAACAGTATTCGCTCCTGCTCTGCTGCCCGCTGCAACTCAACTGCTTGCTGCTGAGTTTGAGCGAGCAGATCTGCTTGTTCTAAGGCGATGCTGAGGTGAGCGGAAATTTGGGTAGCAAATTTAATTTCGGAAGATTCCCAGTTGCGGGGAGCCGAACACTGGTGTACGCACAGCAACCCCCAAAGGTCTTTGCCTTTCATCACCGGTGCAACTAAAGTAGCTTTGACCTGAAATTGCTCTAATAGTTGCTCATAGCAATCTTGCAGTCCGGCCTGTCTAATGTCCGACATTGCATGAACTCGTCCCTGAGAGTAGAGGCTGGCGTAGTTTTCTCCAAAGCAGCGATCGTACACTTTGACTGCCATTGTTGACACAAAATCTGGCAAAACATCTTCGGCAACGAATTCGCCGTCGTTAAATTCCGATGCGGGATCGAAGCGGTAAACCGCCACTCGATCGGCATTTAAAGCCCGCCGCACTTCCTGGGACATCGTGCTAAAAATCTTGTTCAAGTCGAGGGATTGCCGCATTTTTGCCACCACTTCAAACAGCACTCGCTGCTGTTGGGTCAACTGCTGTAGTTGAGCGGTGCGCTTTTGAACTTGATTTTCTAAATTTGTGTTAAGTTCCTCTATTTGTTGATCGAGTTGGTAGTGGTTAATAGCATTAGAAAAGTGGCTGCCAAAAATTTGGAGCAATTCAATTTCTTCTGTTTTCCATTCGCGAATTTGGGCAGTTTTTGACTGTTTCCACGCTTCAAAAGATATCCGAGATTGGGCGAGCCGCCCGTCGCTATCAAACTGTCTAGCCCAGAGAGTTTCGGTGTCAAATTCTTCTCGAAAAATGGTCAAGTAACCGAATATTTGCTGGCGGGTTCTGAGCGGTACGATTAAAATGCTGCGAATTTTGGTCGATCGAAATGCAGGTTGCAGGCTTCTCAAACTGCTAATTTGGTACAAGTCGGGAATTGCCCAAACCTGTTGATCGCCGGATTTAAAATATTCGTGCCACACGCTGTATTGCTCAACCTGCGCGTATTTTGCGGAAATTCCCATCTTCGGCCCTGAGCCGCAAGTGTAGACTGTGAGTTCCCGATTCGAGTTATCCGAATAGGGAAGTAGATTCGTAACCTTGCTGCTGTCGGAAATGAATGGCGTGGCGAAAATGCACAGCCTGCCGCCGGCTGCGTCTAGTGCAGCTACAGATTCTGCCAAAGCTGTTTGGAGTTCCATCGCCGGCTGGAAGTGAAGGGCTGCGGCGACGCGGTTGACTGCCGCTTCCCGTTGAGCTTTCGCCCTCGCTCGGGCGAGGAGGGTTGATTGGGCTATGGCGACGCCGAGCTGATCTGCCACCATCTGAACGCCTTGGAGTTCGTTTTCTGCCACACTCCGGGACTCGGAGTGGTGAGATACCAACAACCCCCAGAATTCTTCGCCGTGAAAAATTGGTACTACCAAGCAAGCCTTGACGCCGAGTGCAGTCAAGTATTCAGCGTGGCAGGGGTCGATCGCACGAAAGCGCATTTCGTCGGGCAGCAGTTGGCCGGAAACCGCGTCGAGGCGCGGGCTTTGACCTAGCTGCCCGGAATCTATATCGACGATCGATCGCACCTGTACTTGCGCGAACAGTTCGCGGGCGTGAGGGGGAATATCCTCTGCTGGAAAATGCAGTCCCAATAGGGATGGCAAGCGGTTGTCGTTAATTGATTCGGCAATCACTTCACCGCTGCCGTCGCTATGAAACTTGTATATTTTTACTCTGTCTGTTCCCAAGAAGGATTGAACTTCCGCTGCTGTTGCGCTCAGAATTTCGGGCAGTTCTAGAGAGCGGCGAATGCGGTGGACGATGCGATCGAGCAAATTTGCTCGATCAAACCTCACCTTGACATTTTCGATATTTAATGAGTCCATTATTAATCTTTTGCTTTCCTAGCAATAACCATAAGTGGCCCAAAAGTTTTGTGCTTGTTAAAAAATTCGGCAAGCACAGCCATTTAATAAAATATAAATATCCTGATGGCGATCGTCGATTAGTTTTGCACCTGTAGCGATCTGCCTTAAAATTGCAACTTTCCATTGCAACTTTCCATTGTGTGGGATTAAAACTTTGGTACTTTAAATATAAACTTTGTAGAGCCTGCCTTGCAAGCTCTTTACCCCAACGGATTAAAATTGTCAAGTTTCAAGACTTGCAGAGTCATTCACCGCCACCGATGAAGGTCGCACCGAAATATCTCAGTCCAGGATGCAAAAGCTCGCTCAGGAACGAGCTTACTGAAAGAAACAGTATTGTAATTCAAAATGTTGACTCAGAAACCGGGTTTGTACGTCTAGGATTGTATCTGCTGCTAGCGGGATCGGAGAACAGTCGATCGACAATCCGCAGCTTTTTCCAGATATTGGAGCAAAAAAAAGCTCCCGCCGTTAAGCAGGAGCTTTTTTCGATTAGACAATCAAATCAGAAATAAATTCGCTCGATTAGTCCAAATTAGGCATAGACAGCACTGGTTCATTTTCGCGATCGATACCCTTCTCAAAGCCAGCGACAGCCGCGCGAGCGCGACCAGCGTGCCACAAGTGGCCGACCAAGAAGAAGAAACCCATCACAAAGTGGAAACAGGACAGCCAAGAACGAGGAGAAGTGAAGTTAAACGAGTTAACTTCAGTCGCCACACCGCCCACAGAGTTCAAAGAACCCAAAGGAGCGTGAGTCATGTACTCAGCCGCGCGGCGAGCTTGCCAAGGCTGAATGTCATTCTTGATTTTGTTCAAGTCCAAACCATTAGTACCACGCAAGGGTTCCAACCAAGGGCCTTGGAAATCCCAGAAACGCATCGTTTCACCACCGAAAATGATTTCGCCAGTAGGAGAGCGCATCAGGTATTTACCCAGACCGGTGGGGCCTTGTGCAGAACCGACGTTAGCACCCAAGCGTTGGTCGCGGATCAGGAAGGTCAAAGCTTGCGCTTGAGAAGCTTCCGGGCCCGTCGGGCCGTAGAATTCGCTGGGGTAAGCAGTGTTGTTGAACCAGACAAAGCAGCAAGCGATGAAGCCCATCAGGGACAAAGCGCCCAAGCTGTAAGACAGGTAAGCTTCGCCAGACCAGATTAAGGCGCGGCGAGCCCAGCCGAAAGGCTTGGTCAAAATGTGCCAAACACCGCCAGCGATACAAATCAGGCCAAGCCAGATGTGACCGCCAATGATGTCTTCCATGTTGTTGACGCTGACAATCCAGCCTTCGCCACCAAAAGGAGACCGAACCAAGTAACCAAAAATCACAGCCGGGTTCAGAGTGGGGTTCGTGATAATACGCACGTCACCGCCGCCGGGAGCCCAAGTGTCATAGACACCGCCGAAGAACATGGCCTTAGCTACCAGCAGCAGAGCGCCGCATCCCAACAGAATCAGGTGGTAGCCGATGATATTGGTCATCTGGTTCTTATCTTTCCAGTCGTAGCCGAAGAACGAAGAGTATTCTTCGAGAACTTCCGGGCCGCGAACGGCGTGATAAATGCCGCCCAAACCGAGAACAGCAGATGAAATCAAGTGAAGAACGCCGACTACGAAGAACGGGAAGATATCCGTAACTTCACCGCCGGGGCCGACGCCCCAACCCAAAGTAGCGATGTGGGGCATCAAGATTAAGCCCTGTTCGTACATGGGCTTTTCTGGGATAAAGTGAGCGACTTCAAACAAAGTCATTGCACCGGCCCAGAACACGATCAAACCAGAGTGAGCGACGTGTGCGCCCAGCAGTTTGCCTGAGAGATTGATTAAACGAGCGTTGCCAGACCACCAAGCGAACCCGGAGGATTCTTGGTCGCGACCGCTTGCGTAGGAATTAGAGAGCGTTACCACCCGGTAGAACCTCCAACGATTTTAGATTTTGGATTTTGGGTTTTTTTGTTCCCCTAGTAGGGCACGGGAGTACCGCACCTGCGCCAGGGAATAGGGATTTGGATTTCAGATTAGTTTAAAAAAATTAAATTAATCTGAAATCCAAATCCAGATTTTTTTAAAGTGCGTTACCGCGAGGCAGAACTTCTTCAGGGAAGATGTAGTTTTCGTGAGGTTGGTCCGTAGGAGCCATCCAAGCACGAATGCCTTCGTTAAGCAGAATGTTCTTAGTGTAGAACGTTTCAAACTC